>JAITEY010000203.1 GCA_031281815.1 Desulfovibrio sp.
TTTCAGATGCCGGGAAAAGAGGGATTCTATGGCGAAATTACGGACCAACAGCGAGATCTCTATTCCGCACTCGGGGTCACCCCTCCTGCATAGATATATTTTTCCGGGATTTCAGGATACCATCTGCTCGCGACAACGGCGCAAGTCCCGGATGACAATCTCGTTGCGCCGGCATACACTCGCCCCATGAGCGGAACATCACGGCAACAGGCCGCACGGCCGCTTGCCCTTCCCGGTCTTGAGCGCGGCACACTGCTCCCGCCCGAAGACCATATCCCGCAAGTGCAGGCGGCCCTGCTCGACTGGTTCGCCGCGCACGGCCGTCCCCTGCCTTGGCGTGTCGACTACACGCCGTACGAAGTCTGGATTTCCGAAGTCATGCTTCAGCAGACGCAGATGGACCGGGGCGTACTCTATTTCACGCGCTGGATACGTCGTTTTCCGGATATTGCCGCATTGGCGGCCGCTTCCGAAGACGAGGTGCTGCGTCTTTGGGAAGGGCTCGGCTATTATTCGCGCGCCCGCCGGCTGCATGCGGCGGCCCGGCGGATTATGGAACACCGCGGCGGCGTTTTTCCTTCAACGCTGCCCGACATACGCGCTTTGCCGGGCGTGGGCGCGTATACGGCCGCCGCTGTCGCCTCCATAGCCTTCAATACGCCTGTTCCCTGCGTGGACGCCAACGTGGAGCGGGTGCTGGCGCGCGTGTTCAACGTTGATTCCCCGGTCGGGCAGGCGCCCGGCGCCGAACGCATTCACCATCTGGCCGAACGCCTGCTTCCCGAAGGCAAGGCGCGCGAGCACAATCAGGCCGTTATGGAACTGGGCGCTCTGGTCTGCGGCAAAAAGACGCGTTGCGGGCATTGTCCGCTGGCACCTTTCTGTCTGGCCCGGCATCATGATGTTGTCCGGCTGCGCCCTGTTCCGGGCAAAAAAACCGCCGTCACGCCGCTTGTCACGGCAGTGGGCGTGTTGCGGCACGGAGGACGCATTCTCATGCAAAAAAGGCCGGCGGCGGGGATTTGGGGAAACCTCTGGGAATTTCCGGGCGGCGCGGTGGAGGACGGCGAAGACCCGCAGGAAGCGCTGCTGCGCGTCTTTCAACGGGAAACCGGCTTCAAGGTGCGCCCGGCGTGCCGCTGCGGCGTCATCCGGCACGGCTATACCACCTACAGGATAGTCATGCACTGTTTCGGCCTGCGCTTGGCAGGAACCAACGGGGAAAGCGCAGATGAGGAAGGAGAATGTCCGCCCGCGCCGCCCTCATCCGCGCCGGTCCGCGAACGGCGCTGGGTCACGCCGGAAGAACCGGCAGCCATGCCCCTGCCCGCGCCGCACCGCAAGCTTGCGGAACGCATTGCCGCCTCCGGGATGCGCTGTTGAACCGCGCTCGCGGACGCCGCGCGTCATTCCGTCTCTTCAAGTGCAGAGATATCACTGAGGATAATGGTTCGTCTCTTTTTTGTATATTCCACTTCGACCAAGCTGCCGAAATATTTCCTTGCGACTTCTTCAAGCCCGCTTTTCACTTCCGCCTTATAGACGTTCCCTTCGTCGGACGTCAGGGCGAGCGTGCCGTTTTTCCTGTCGACAATATCCAGGTAGCCCGTGAGTTTCTCGGGGTACTGCCGGGGTGTGGAACCCAGTGCCGGGACGGCGGCGCGGGCGGCCCGCTTTATCTCACTCTGGCCGGCGGAAAACGTCACGTGTTTCGTTTTTGTCGACAGCCCGACGGTTTTGACGATTTTCCCGTCGGGCGCTATCTCTTTGACTGCCGCGATAAAATTGACAAGATAGCTTTCATCGGGAATATTCTTCTGCAATGTCTCGAAATCTCCGGAAGCTATACAATCAATATTGGTTACGACATCATTCAGGACGTCCTGCGGGTCGGGCTGAAAAAAACTGATTTGTTCTCCGGCGAGCCGGGACAGCTTCAGGGTAACGCCGAAGCTCCCCGGCGCATCGACGGCCATTTCCGTCATGAACGGACGCGCCTGAGGATCTTTTTTGCGCAAATCGGCATAAGGACGCTTGGCGACCCGCTGCGTTGTCCGCGCAAACAAACCGGTCAGACTGTCCACTCGTTTCATGACGGCCTTGATGGGCGCGGACCCGAAGCGTATGCCGTTGCCGTAAAGACGCATGCTCAACGCGGCTCCGCGCATGCGCGACGCCTGTTCGGCCCACAGCCTATCCCGTGTAATCTCATCCAGAAGCCGGTACAAATCGTTGCGCACATCCGGCGGAGGAAACCCGGCAAGTCCGAAAGCGCACAGACGTTCGGCATAGGACAGGTCGTTCCCTTTACGGGCCATTGATGCCGCATCACGATACAGGCCGGAGCGCATCGGTTCATTGTCGGGGGCGACGGACATACTCGCGGCGGCTTGTTCTTCAAAAGATGCGGCCTCAAGAAAATATCCGACAGCTTCAGCCTGTTGCCCCCCGGAAAGGGCGTCTTCGGCTCTTTGCGCGCAACGTAACGCCTCATCATGCAGTTGACGGTCAACACTCATCAGATATTCCTTTATGGTTCCAATGTTCGGCCTTGCGCCTGCTCAGGCCGGCCCCAGTCGCCGGAGGCATGTAAATCAACATTACAATGTTCGGCCTTGCGCCTGCTCAGGCCGAGGGTACAAGGGCGGAGCCTTGCCGCCGGAAGCATAAAAAAAGCGTTACAAGGCATCAGCGGCGCAGTTCCGCTATCTGGCGTTGCACGGACAGCGGACCGGTTCCCCCGGGACTTTCGCGACGGGCGACCGCGCGCTCGTAGTCCAGAACAGTACGCACATCATCCGCAATCAGCGGGTGTATACCCTGCAACACCTCCGCAGACAAATCTTCCAGCCCGCAAGCGCGGCCGGCCGCTTCATCCACGGCTTTGCCTGCCGCTCGGTACGCATCGCGGAACGGGACACCCCGCGCCGCAAGGTAGTCGGCCAGTTCCGTAGCGTTGACGAAACCTTTGCGCAGGGCCTCGCGCATCTTTTCGGGCACAAAAACCACCTCGCCCAGCAGCCCGGTCATCACGCGCAGGGACAACGCAACGGTTGCGTCCGCATCCAGAAACTGTTCCTTGTCTTCCTGCAGATCCCGGTTGTAAGTCATGGGCAGCCCTTTCATCACCGTCAGCAGCGAGAACAGCGCGCCGTACACGCGCCCGCATTTGCCGCGCGTCAGTTCGGCCGTGTCGGGATTACGCTTTTGCGGCATGATGCTGGAGCCTGTGGAATACGCGTCCGGCAGCCGTATAAACCCGAAGGCGGGCGAGGCCCAAAGAATGATATCCTCGCTCAGGCGGGAAAGATGCATCATGGTGAGGGAAGCGCAAAACAGGGCTTCCAGGACGAAATCACGGTCGGACACGGCATCCATGCTGTTGCGGAAGACGCCGTGCATGTCCAGCTCGGCGGCGACGGCCTGAGGATCCAGAGGAAAAGTCGAGCCGGCCAGGGCGGCCGCGCCCAGGGGACAGACGCGGATGCGCCCGTCCGCTTCCGCCAGCCGCTCCGCATCGCGCCGGAACATCCAGGCATACGCCAGAAGATGCTGGGCCGCGCTCACCGGCTGGGCAGGCTGCAAGTGGGTGAAACCGGGCATAAGCAGGTCAGCGTGCTGCTCAGCGCGGTCGACGAGGACGGCGCTCAGGGCGCTCAGCAACGCCCGCCAGTCGCGGGTCCTGTCCGAAACGAAAAGACGGAAGTCGAGGGCAACCTGGTCATTGCGGCTGCGACCCGTATGCAGTTTTTTGCCGACGTCGCCCGCCAGTTCGGTCAGCCGGCGTTCGATATTCATATGCAGGTCTTCGTCCGCGGCGCTCCAGACGAAACTTCCGGACTCGATTTCACCGAGTACCGCGTCAAGTCCCCGGATCAGCATCCCGGCCTCGTCCGCACCGATAACGCCCTGCGCGGCCAGCATGCGGGCATGAGCCTTCGACCCGGCTATGTCCTGCCGGTACATGGCGCGGTCGTAGGAAACAGACTGGGTGAATTCCTCGACAAGAGGATGCGCGCCCTGCGAAGAACGGGCGCGCGCGAGGGCGACGCCTTTATCGGTCACAGCATGTGCCGCCTGCTTCGTCTGCGCGCGTGGGTGACGCCGGCTGCCGGCGCCCGCGCCCGTAACCTTGAATGCGCAGCCCGTTGAGCCGGATGAAGCCGTAGGCGTCGGCCTGATTGTAGACGTCGTCGCGCTCAAAGGTGGCCAAATCCTTGCGGAACAGCGAGTTCGGCGACTTGCGCCCCACGGGATATATGCCTCCCTTGTACAGCTTGACCCGCGCCGTGCCGGTCAACACCTCCCGGCTCTTGTCCATGAACGCCTGCAGGCAGTCGCGTTCGGGCGAATACCAGAAGCCGTTGTACACGGCGGCCGCGTAGCGGGGGATGAGGGCGTCGCGCAGGTGAAGCACTTCCCTGTCCATGCAGATGCCTTCCAGGTCGCGTCCCGCCGCGTAGAGGATGCTGCCGCCGGGAGTTTCATAGACCCCGCGCGACTTCATGCCCACAAAGCGGTTTTCCACCATGTCCAGACGCCCGACGCCGTGTCTGCCGCCTATGCCGTTCAACGTGCGGATAAGGGCGGCGGGCGTCAGGCGTTGCCCGTTCACCGCGACGGGATCCCCGGCTTCAAAGTCTATTTCCACATATTCCGGCTTGTCCGGGGCCTTTTCCGGAGGTACGGAAAGGGTATGCGTGCCCGGCCCGGCTTCTTCCCACGGATTTTCCAGTTCTCCGCTTTCATAGGAAAGATGCAGCATGTTGCGGTCCATGCTGTAGCGCTTGGCTGCGGCGGAGAGGGGTATGTCGTGTTTTTCCGCAAAGTTGTTGAGATCCGTGCGCGATTTGAGGTTCCATATCCGCCAGGGGGCGATGACGGCCAGGTGTGGAGCCAGGGCGTAGACGGCCAGTTCAAAGCGCACCTGATCGTTGCCTTTGCCGGTCGCTCCGTGGGCTACGGCGTCCGCGCCCTCGGCAGCGGCGATCTCCGTAAGCCGTTTGGCTATCAGGGGGCGGGCTACGGAGGTGCCGAGCAGGTAGCGGCCCTCATACACGGCCGCGGCGCGCAACAGGGGAAAGATGAAGTCACGCGCGAATTCCTCACGCAGGTCCTCCACATAGGCCTTGGATGCTCCGGTTTTCAGGGCCTTTTCTTCTATGCCGGACAATTCTTCTTCCTGCCCCAGATCGCAGGTCAGGGTAACGACTTCGCAACGGTATTCCTCTATCAGCCAGCGGAGAATGACTGAAGTATCCAGCCCGCCGGAATACGCGAGCACGACTTTCCGCGGTATTTTGCTCATCGGCATGTCCTTGTACAGGTATCCTGTTGTATGAATGTTCAGTCCTTAAGCGCCGGTGCATGTTCAGGCGCTCTTCGGACTGATCGAACGCTGTGTGCGGGCGGTTTCCTCTGTGAATACCCATTCCATAAGCGCCATTTGCATGTGCAGACGATTTTCGGCCTGATCGAACACTATAGAGGCCGGGCCTTCAAACACGTCGAAGCTGACCTCTTCGCCTTTGTGGGCAGGCAGACAGTGCATGAACAAGGCTCCGGGCGCGGCCGCGGACATGAGCGCATCATCCACGAAAAAACCTTGGAAGGCATGCTCCCTGGCCTTTTGCTCGGCTTCCTGCCCCATGGAGGCCCAGACGTCGGTGTTGACGAAATGCGCCCCGGCAACGGCTTCACGCGGGCTGTCGGTCAGGGTGACGGCGGCGCCGGCTGCCTGCACTTCGCTCAATAGTGAGGGGTCGGGGCCGTAACCGTGAGGGCAGGCCAGCACTAGGGTGAAACCGAAGACAAGGGCGGCTTCAATAAACGAGTTAGCCATATTGTTGCCGTCGCCTACCCAGGCGACCTTGACTTTTTCAAGATCCGGCCTGCGTTCGTACATGGTGAACACGTCGCTCAACACTTGGCAGGGGTGGCCCTGGTCGGTCAGGGCGTTGATTACCGGGACGCCGCTGTATTCCGCAAGCTTACGTACTTTTTCTTCGGAAAAAGTGCGCACCACGATACCGTCGTTGTAGCGGCCTATCACCCTGGCCGTGTCTTCAAGAGGTTCGGACCGCCCGAGTTGGCTCTCCAGAGGCGTCATGAAAATGCACTGGCCGCCGAGACGCCGGATGCCGACTTCAAAAGACAACCTGGTGCGCGTTGAGGCTTTCTCGAAAAGCAGCACGATGGTTTTGCCGCGCAGAAGCTCGCTGCGGAAACGGCTTTTTTTGATTTCTCCGGCCCGGACAAGCAGGGTGCGGGCATCGGAGCCGAGGTCCCGGATTCTTATGAAATGTCTGGGCATAGCACCTCCATCCCGGCGACGGCGCATGGAGCGACACCATACCGGCAAATTCGACCGCTTGTAAAGAGGCGGAAAACCCCGCAGCAACGCCGAAACGCAGCAACCGGGCCCGCAGTGAGAATGTGAGGCGGCTGCGTCCCCCGGACGTTTCACGCCGCCTTGTGTGCGGCCGCTATTCGTGCTGCACGACGGCTCTGCCGTCCCCGAGGCCGACGACGCGTACCCTGTCGCCGCGCACGAAATATTCCGAGTTACCCTGCACTACCATGATCATCCTGCCGCCGTCCAGTTCAATGGTCAGTTGCAGGGCGGGATACCAGCGATAGGTCATATCGCTGCCGTAGCCGATGTGCGCCCCGACGGCCGCGCCGGCCAGGGCGAAGAGCTCCCGGCCCGTGCCCAGGCCGAAATAACTGCCCAGCATGCCGCCGACAACGCCGCCGGCCACGGCCGGGGCCAGGGATTTTTCTTCCTTGACCTGCACCTCGGCGACATCAACTACCCGGCCGGAACGGACGGCCTCAATGCTGCGCAGATCCCCGTCCGAGTATTGCTTGCCTCCGCACACCGTGAGCAACGCAGCTGCGAGCAGCGCGCAACAGACCGCCCGAATGCGGAATGAGTACACCAACGAACCGCGCATATTGCCTCCTTGCCGCCGGATGCGTACCGGACCTGCATCAGTGCCTCGCCTGACGCGCATACAGTCGGATATCAGGCGTTATCGGCGGTCCGTCCGCAAACTTTACGCAAGGCGCCGCATAAAGTCGGCGGCGCTCCCGCCCGCGTCGAGAAAGCGCAGCAACGCCGACCCGACGACTACGGCCTGCGGCCGGAACGGCAGACCTTCCAACTGCGCCGGGCCGGAAAAACCGAACCCCACGGCCAAGGGCAGGGAAAAGACGCCCTTCGCCCGCGTGAACGCCTCGCCCAGTTCTTCGGCAAAGGCCGCACGCTCGCCCGTCACCCCGAGCACGGAAACCAGATACACATAGCCCGCCGCCCCGCGCGCATAGGCCCGCATGCGCGCAGCCGGCGTATTGACCCCCACCAGGGGGATAAGCGCCATACCCTGCGCCTCAAGAACCGCGCGTAGCGGCCCGTCCTCGTCCACGGGCAGATCCGGAACAATGCACCCGGACACGCCCGCCGCCGCGGCATCCCGCGCGAAACGCGCCAGACCGTACTGCAAAAAAGGATTGTAATAGCCCATAAGCACCACCGGCGCTCGACGGCCGGCCGCGCCCTCGGCCAGTTCCTCCAGAATGCCCCGTAGGCCGACGCCGGCAGCCAACGCGCGGCGCGAAGTTTCCTCCACCGTCGGACCGTCGGCGACCGGATCGGAAAAAGGCACGCCGACCTCGATAATATCCGCTCCTCCTTCGTCAAGTTCCCGAAGGGCCTCCCGAAATTTCGCCGGCGTCGGAAACCCGGCCGTGATAAAAGGGATGAACGCTACGCGCCCGGCGGCGTTCGCCTCTTCTATGCGCCGGGTGAGAACCGACGCGCTGGCCCCTTGCCCGGCACGAAGCGGCGCGGCCTGCTCCGGTCGCGGCTCCCCGGCCGGTTCCGTTGACGAAGACAAAGCGCGGCTTCCCTCTCCGGCCCGATCTATTGACGCAGACACAGTCCTGTTTCCCTCCTCGGGCTGATTCATCGGCGACGACATAGTCCGGTCCCCTCCCGCAACTTGATTCATTGACGAGGGCATGGTCCGGCCTCCTTTTCTTCGGCCCGCGCGGGCATGCACAGGTCCGGCATATGTTCGCGGATAATATCCATATCCTTGTCTCCCCGCCCGGAGAGGTTCACCACCACATTGCCGCCCGCCGGCAGCGTCACCGCGTTCTCCAGCACCCAGGCCAACGCATGCGAAGATTCAAGGGCGGGAATGATTCCTTCGCTCCGGCACAGACGGGCAAAGGCGTGCAACGCCCCCGCATCGACAACGACATGGTACTCCACCTTACCTGTCTTGTGGAACCAGGCATGTTCCGGCCCCACGCCGGGATAATCAAGACCGGCTGAAACGGAGTGCGAAGGCAGTATCTGCCCGTCCGCATCCTGCAACAGCATGCTGTACTGCCCGTGCAACACGCCGGGCGACCCGAGGTTCAACGGCGCGGAAGTATAACAGCCCGGCTCGCCCGTGCCCCCGGCTTCGACACCCGCCAAACGCACCGCGCGGGCCTCCGGGTCGGCGACAAAAGGATAAAACATGCCGACTGCATTGGATCCGCCGCCCACACAGGCAACCACCACATCCGGCAACGCCCCGAAGGCGCTCCGGCACTGGACTTTCGTTTCTTCACCGATCACCGACTGCAAATCACGCACCAAAGTGGGGAAAGGATGCGGACCGGCGGCCGTGCCGAAACAATAATGCGTCGTGCGCTGTTCGGCGATCCAGAAACGCAACGCCTCATTGATGGCGTCTTTCAACGTCCTGGTTCCGCTTGCGACCGGACGCACCTCGGCGCCCAAAAGACGCATGCGCATGACGTTGGCCGCCTGCCGGCGCGTGTCCTCCTCGCCCATAAACACAACGCAGGATAACCCGAGACGGGCGGCCGCCGCCGCGGTCGCCACGCCGTGCTGCCCGGCGCCCGTTTCCGCCGCCAGGACGCTCTTGCCCATTCGTTTGGCCAGCAACGCCTGCCCCAGAGTGTTGTTCATCTTGTGCGCCCCGGTATGCAGCAGGTCCTCCCGCTTCAAATACAAGCTGAAACCAAGCTCGCGGGAAAGAGTCGGGCACAAGGTAAGCGGAGTCTCCCGCCCCGCATAGCCCCGCAACAACCCGTCAAGTTCCCTGCGGAACTCCTCGCCGGGCAGGATGTCCGTACAGGCTTCCTCCAACTCCAACAACGGCGGCATAAGCAGCTCCGGCACAAACCGCCCGCCGAATTCACCGAAATACCCTTTTTTCATGAGAAATTCCTTTGGGTAAAGCGTCATGATTCTTCTTTATTGGAGAGATTCCCGCCGGACAGACCGCGCAACACGGCCGCCGCGGCTTTGAGCTTGGCCGCGTCCTTCCGGCCGGGACGTTCTTCAACGCCGGAATTCAGGTCCACCGCCCAAGGGGAACAGCCGGCAAAGGCTTTTTCCAGATTGTCCGGGGCAAGACCTCCCGCCGCTATCCAGGGACGCGAGGGACGGAGGGAACCCAAATCTTCCCGGCGCAGCGTCCTGCCCGAACCGCCGCCCGACATGCCGGCATCCATCAGAAAAAGGGCGCATACCGGAGCGAAGCGCAGACATTCCGCGTGCAGCAATTCTGCCGCGCCGTCGACATCTCCCGGACGCGCCGCCGCGAAGCGTTGCGGCCAGAGCACCTTGATCACGCGCTCCGGTCCGACGGTCCGGCAAAAGTCCTCGTCTTCGCCGCCGTGCAACTGCGCCAGGTCCAGCCGGGCCGTCTTCATGATGCGCAGCACTTCGTCGGCGGGCAGTCCGGCAAAAACCCCGACCCGCAACGCGTTGCCGGCAGGCAGGGCGGCCGCCTGCTCAGGGCTGATCCGGCGCGGGCTGCCGGGGACGAAAATAAAGCCCGTGCAACGAAACCCCAAGTCCAGACACAGACGCACATCGGAAGCGCGGGTCAAGCCGCAGACTTTGGCAGGTAGAGAGCCGTCAGGATACTGAATAATCATTCGTTCTATTACCGAGTAACGCCTTTTTTTACGCCTCCGGCGGCCGGGGCGCTGCCCCGGATCCCGCCGGGGGAAATGATTTCCCCCGGACCCCCTCATCGGGGCTGATGCGAAAATTTATGTGTTATATGGTACTATTCCTCTTTATTATGTTGGCGAAGGCGTCAGCAGCAGCCCGGCGAGGGCTGCGCCGGGGTCGGGCGCTGCCATCAGGGCGGTGCCGATGAGGACGGCATCATAGCCGAGGGCCGCACGTTTTTCCACATCTTCCCGTTGTGCGGCTCCGCTGGCGGAAATCCACAATTCGTCCCCACGGCGTTGCGCGATCAGGATTTCGGATGCGGCGGCGTCCACGCGCATGCTTTGCAGGTCTCGTGTGTTTACCTGGATGACGGCGGGGTGAGTGCCGTTTGTTTCCAGGCAGCGGCGCGCGCGCGCCAGATCGGAAGCATTGAATATTTCCAGCACGCATTCAAGGCCGGCGGCGGCAGCGGCGGCGAGCATGGCGGACAGCGTGTGGTCCGGCAGCGAGCGGGCTATGAGCAGAATGGCGGCGGCGGGGGTAGCCGCCGTTTCTTCCACTTGCAGGGGATGCACGAGAAAATCCTTGCGCAGCAGCGGCAACCCCGCTCCGGTCATGCGTTCCAGGTATGCCGTGCTGCCGTGGAAACAGCGTTCTTCCGTCAACACGGACAGGGCTGCCGCGCCGGCTGCGGCGAACATCGCGGCGGCGTCTTCGGGGGACAGACGCATGTTGATTTCACCGGCTGAGGGCGAGGCGCGTTTGTATTCGGCGATGATTGCGCAGGGGCGGTGTTTGCGCAGGGCGGCGGCAAAGGAGGGGCGTTTTCCGGGCAGCGGAGGCGGGAAGCGCCCTGCGCGTTTGAGGACGGCCAGGGCTTCCACGCGCGCGGCCTGTGTTTGCATGATGTGATCGAGCATGGTGTTTCCCGTGTACCGTCCGCGTTTCAATAAAAACGCGGATTATTTTCCCGGAAGGGGAAATTTTACCTCAAACTTTTTGGTAGAGGAACGATTTTTTTGCATACTAACAGATATTTCATCAAGTTACCTATGAGGGGTCCGGGGGAAATCATTTCCCCCGGCAGGGTCCGGGACGGAGTCCCGGCGGGGTCAAGGGGCGGAGCCCCTGCCGCCGGAGGCACATAAAAATATCACTTCAATGTTCCAGGTTTCCTGTGTGCGGCGTATTGTTCACGCGGCCTGTTCCGGGGAGGAGAAGGCAAACCTGCGCAGCCGGCCGGTTGTTTTGAGCCTGCGCAGGTAACGGCCGCCCGCTCCCTCGGCGACGGCCTGTTTCGCGTCTTCCATGCAGGCCGCGAGGGGCCGTTCCGGGTTGAGGAGATGCAGGGCAAAGCCCGTGTTCAGGGCCAGCATATTGCGCATGGCTTGCGGTCCGCGTCCGTCCAGAAGTTCTCCGAGTACGGCTGTGCCGTCTTCGGGGCCGCTTATGGAGAGTTGATCCGGGTCATCGGGCGTGAAGCCGTATTCCGCGGGGTCCAGGGTGGTGAAGCGCACGTCTGTGCCGTCGACGTAGGCCACGTCGGCCGGTCCCAAGGTTGTCAATTCGTCGTAGCCGCCGGCGCCGTGGACGACCGCGCCGCGCCGCCCGCCCATGCGGGCCAGGGTACGGGCCACGAGAGGCAGGAGATCCCGGTCCGCGACGCCCAAAAAACAACGGCGGGGGCGGGCGGGGTTGACCAGAGGTCCCATGATGTTGAACAGGGTACGCACGCCGAGTTCCCGCCGGATGGGCATGACATGTCTGAACGACGGGTGGAAGCGCGGGGCGAACAGGAAAACAAAGCCGTCTTCGGCCAGGTGTTTGTGCAGTTCTTCGGGAGTCGGCTCAAGGTCGAAGCCCAGGCCTTCCAGCACGTCGGCGCTCCCGCAGCGGGAGGATACGGAGCGGTTGCCGTGTTTGACGATTTTGTGTCCCAGGGCGGCGAGGGTCAGAGCCGTGCCGCTGGAGCAGTTGAAGGAAAAACGTCCGTCGCCGCCTGTGCCCACGACGTCGAGGACCTGCGCGTCATCCGGGAGATCGACGGGCACGGCGCGGGCCAGGACGGCGGCCACGGCTTCGCCCATTTCCTCGGGGGTTTCGCCCTTGGCGCGCAGGCCGAGCAGAAAGGCCCCGGCCTGGGCCGGCGTCATCTCGCCGTCCATAAGCCGGGCAAAGGCGGCGCGGGCCATGGACGCGGGCAGATTTTCGCGCCGCGCCACCTTGTCCATAATCAGGGACAGAGGGTACGGGGCGCGGGCGCCGCCTTCGTCTTGCGGGTCGCCGTTTTCAGGTTGCGCGTCGTGCGCGGCCGCGCGGAGTTCCTCGGGCGCCTGCGCGCCGGAGCGGGCGAGCGCGAGGAAATTGCCGAGCAGGCGGGGGCCGTCCGGGGTCAGGACGGATTCGGGGTGGAACTGCACGCCTATCCAGGGGCGGTCCCTGTATTCCAGGGCCATAATTTCCCCGCCTTCGGCCCTGGCCGTGACGGCGAAGACCGGATTGTCGTCGCCGGCTTCGGCGACCAGGGAATGGTAACGCCCGGCGCGCAGGGGGTCGGGCAGCCCGCGGAACAGGGACAAGCCGTTGTGGCGGATTTCGGAAACTTTACCGTGCATGATGCGCGGGGCGACGATGACCGGGACCCCGGCACGGCGGGCCAGCACCTGGTGTCCCAGGCAGACGCCGAGCACAGGCACGCGGGGCGGCAGGAGGCCCAGAAAATCGAGGCAAAGGCCGGCGCGGTCCGGGTGTCCCGGACCGGGCGATATGCACACGGCCTTGAGGTCGGGGTGTACGGCAAGTTCGGCCAAGGCCGGGTCGTCGTTGCGCAGCACGCGCGGATGCGCGCCCAGCGTCTGGAACGCCTGCACCAGATTGAAGGTGAAGGAGTCGTAATTGTCAATGAGCAGAAACATGGCTGCCTCCTGCCCCGGTCCCTGCAAGGGACGCATCCGGGTGTTGCCCGGAGCGGTCCGGGGTATTCTGCGGGGGGCGCGGCTCCCCGTTTGCGTTGCCGATCAACGCGGCTTGCACGGCGGCCGCCTTGTTGACGATTTCCTTCCATTCCGCTTCGGGCGAGGAATCATGCACCACGCCTCCCCCGGCCTGCCAAAACGCGCGCCCGTCGCGTATCCAGAGGCTGCGTATGGTTATGCCCGTATCCATATGCACGCCCTGCCCGTCCAGCCCGAACCAGCCGACGGCCCCGGCATAGGGACCGCGCGGGCCTTGTTCTTCCGCGGCCAGCAGTTCCATGGCCCGTATCTTGGGCGCGCCGCTCACCGTGCCTGCCGGGAAAACCGCCCGCAGCACATCGACGGCGTCCAGTCCCGGCAGGAGTTGCGCGCTGATGTGCGATGTCAGGTGCATGACGTGGGAAAAGCGCTCCACCTCCATATACCTGTCCAACACGACGCTGCCGGGCACGGCAACACGTCCGAGGTCGTTGCGGCCCAGGTCGACCAGCATGACGTGTTCGGACTGTTCCTTGGCGTCCCCGGCCAGTTCCTCTTCAAAGAGGTTGTCTTCGTCCGGCCCCGCCCCGCGTGGCCTGGTCCCGGCTATGGGGCACAGGCGCAGTTTGCCGGCCGCGCAACTCACCATGACCTCCGGCGAGGAACCCATCAACGTGATGTCCGGCAGACGCATGAAGAACATGTACGGAGAAGGATTGATGCGGCGCAGACGCCGGTAGACGGTAAAGGGGTCGCCGTTGAAGGCGGCGTTGAAAGCGACGGAGGGCACGATCTGCACGGCTTCCCCTAAGCGGATTTGTTCCTTGAGGCGCCTGACCGTATCTATGTGGGCTTCGCAGCTTTTGCTTGCCCGCATCGGCCCGATGCCGGCCGGCCGCAGGGATAAATCGTCGCTCCCGGCGGCGGGGCGCGGCAGCGCCGCTTCGTCGTCCGGGGCGGCGTCGTGCAGCGAGAGGCGGCAGACCCTGTTGTACTCATGGTCGTAAAGAATCAGCGTTCCGGGCAGCGCCAGGCAGGCTTCGGCTTCTTGCGGCGGCAGGAAGGATGCCGTCTTCGGCTCCAGAAGTCCGGCGCATCCGTAGCCCAGGTAGCCGTAAAGCGCGCGGGTAATGGAGGGAAACTCCGCGCCCGGCGCGGGGAGTATGCGCACGTCGCGCAGCAGCGCCCGGAAGCCGTCCGAAAACGGTTGCCCGTGCAGGGCGCGCAGGGGTTCCAGACGCCGGTCCCGCGCGGTAATGTCGGCTTTGCCGTCGCGGCAGCGCAGGCAGAGGATGAAGTCCGCGGCCGCGAGGCTGTAGCGTCCCCAGCGCCCGCCGACTTCGGCGCTTTCCAGCAGGATGCCCTGCCCGTCGCCCGCCAGACGCATGAAGAGACTGATCGGCGTTTCCACATCGCTTTGCAGAAAAGAGACGTTCTGTTGCAGGGTGATGCTCATCAGAAATTCCTTTATGGGTTGAAACCTCTCCCTTCAGGGGGGCATGCCGGCCGGCGGACAGGGCCGGACGCGGATTGAAACATGGATTCAAGTAGGGGGGAGCCTCACAGCTACCCCCTCTCACACCACCGGACAAGCTCACCGCATCCGGCGGTTTCCTTCAGATTTTCACCGCAGCAGCTTTTGCGCTCAATGACACAAGGCCCATCTTTCTGAACCAGTCCAGACTCATGCCCATGGCGCTTTGCCAGGCCAGCGAGAGACGCCGCCAGCCTTTGCCGGATAACGCCAATATCCAGGCTTGCCATTCCGGTACGCCCAAAGATTGGAGAAACCGGCTTATGCCTATGGCCCGCTTGCACTGTTTCAGCCGATAGCAGCGCAGTTTGCGCCGTATCCATTCATCCAGCCGTTTCAGGAGACTTGGTCTGCAACCATACCGATAGTACGCAAGCCAGCCGACCAAGTAGCGGTTCAATCGCTCAATGACCTGTTCAAACGCTTGGCCCTGGTTGCGCCGAGTCAGGAACCGTATCCGGTTCTTGGCCCGGTCGAGACTCTCCGGGCTGATATGCAGTTCGCCTCCCTTTCCCAGACGATAGCCGAGAAACTTGCGTCTGTGGCATAGATCCACTGCGCTTTTGGAGGGATTTACCTTCAGCTTGAGCTTCTTCTCAAGGAATTGCGTTACCGATGTCATGACTCGTTCTCCCGCTGCCTGACTGTAAACATAAATGTTACTGTCATCGGCGTAGCGACAAAACTTGTGGTTACGGCGTTCCAGTTCCTTGTCCAGGTCGTCCGGCAGCAAGTTGGACAGTATCGGCGAAAGGGGACCGCCCTGCGGCGTGCCTTCTTCCCGGAGGATACACACGCCGTCCCGCATCATCCCCGCGTTCAGAAAGGCGCGGGTGATGCGCAGAAAGCGCCTGTCCTTCACATGACGGGCCAGACGGCTCATCAGAATGTCGTGGTTCACCCGGTCGAAGAATTTCTCCAGGTCAATATCCACCACATAGGCTCGGCCTTCTTCCACATACTGTGCGGCCTGACGCAGGGCATCATGCGCCCCGCGCCCGGGCCGGAAGCCGAAACTTGACGCCGAGAACAGCGGTTCAAGTATCGGCTCCAGGACTTGGGCCATGGCCTGCTGAACCATGCGATCCACTACCGTTGGGATGCCCAATTGCCGCACCCCACCCGATGCCTTGGGGATTTCCACCCCGCGCACCGCTTCCGGTTTATACCTGCCGGTCAGCAGACTTGTGAGCAGGCGTTCCTTGTTCTCGTGTATCCATCCACGGAGTTCGTCGACGGGCATCCCGTCCACTCCGGCCGCGCCCTTGTTGGATACCACGCGTTGGTACGCCCTGTTCATGTTTTCCGGGTCCACGACCCGTTCCATAAGCTGTTGCGTCAGAAGTTCAGTTTCACCGTTCACTGCAAGTTTTGGCGGCTCCCCGCTTCCGGCGGATTTGATTGCGTCCGCTCCGCCTGGAGCGTGGCACGAAAC
>JAITEY010000231.1 GCA_031281815.1 Desulfovibrio sp.
GCAGCAGGATTTCAAGTTTCCTGGGGCCATGGAAGACCGCCAGGCTCCCGTCAGGATACTCATGCACTCTGACCTTGCACTGTCGGCAAAACCGATTGACATCGGCCGGGATATTGCCGAGAATCATCACTCGCCGGCTTGCTGTGGAGGACGCGTGATCAGTATTTTGGATATCGGCCTGGGTATTTTGCTGCTCCTTTTCCTGGTGCGCGGCATGTTGCGCGGCTTTATTCCCGAAACAGCCGGTTTTGTGGGCATTTTTCTCGGCTTTTTCCTGGCGGGACGTTTTTACCCGATGATTTCTCCGCAATTCGACGGCGTCATCGCCAACCCCAAAATCGCGACAGGCCTTTCCTACCTCATCATTTTCGCGGCCGCGCTCATAACGGTTTCCCTGTTCGCCGTCATCGCCCGGCGCGTCATTGCCCTCGATCCCCGGCTGGACAGCCTGCTCGGCGCGCTCACCGGACTGTGCAAGGGACTTTTCGTTTCCGCCGTCGCTGTTGCCCTCATGCAACGCTTCGTGCCCGATTCGCCGTTCCTGACAAAATCCGCGCTGGCCCAGCACCTCGCGCCTCTTGTCGCCTTTGCCCGCTCCTTGCTCCCGGCATTTCTGGAATCCGGCCGACAACTCTGAAATCCGGCCCGGACGCAGACCGCGCCCCACAGCCCGAACTCCCGAGAAGGTACGCCGTGAGCAACCCCTCCGCCGAAAAATTTACGGAATTGCAGGATGTCCTGCGCACACTGCTCGGCCCGGACGGATGTCCTTGGGACCGGGCGCAAAACCCCGCAAGCCTCTGTGACTATGTCGTCGAGGAAGCGCACGAACTCGCCCGGGCCATCCGTCACGGCAACAGCGCGGACGCCGCCGACGAACTCGGCGACGTATTTTTCCTGCTCACCTTCATCGCCCTCCTGTATGAACAACAGGGCGCCTTCAGCACGGCCGACGTCTTCGAACGCAGCCGGCTGAAAATGATTCGTCGCCATCCGCACGTTTTTTCCGACGCCGTCTTCGCCTCTGTGGAAGAACAACTCGCCGCCTGGGAGGCAATCAAAAAGCGCGAACAATCTGCCGCCGGAAAAACGGCCGGACTCTTCGGCGGCCTGCCCGCAAGCCTGCCCTCCCTGATCAAAGCCTACCGCATCCACTCCCGCGCCGCCGGAGCAGGCTTCACCTGGAGCGACGACGCCGATGTGGAACAACAGGTCGAAGCGGAATGGCTCGAACTCCTCGACGCCTTCGCCTCACAGGACAAGGGCAGCCGGGAACATGAACTGGGCGACCTGCTCTTCACCCTCGTGGAACTGGGCAGACGCAAGGGCATCAAGGCCGATGCCGCCCTTGACGCCGCCGCGGCCCGTTTTCTCGCGCGCTTCGCCTTTATGGAAGAACAAGCCCGGCAACAGGGCCGCGATTTCGCCGCCCTCGACATGGAGGAAAAAAACGCCCTCTGGGATGAGGCCAAACGCCGGGAAAACACTGCGGCGTCCCAAGCTGATGAAGAATACAACGCGGATCGGACCGGGGAAGAACGCAACGTCGCGCCCCGAGCCGGAAACGAGCGCAACGCGGACCGTGCGGGAGACATGAGCGGCGCAACCGGGGACACGGGGCAATGAGCGCGTCCTCCGGTCTGCAAACTCCCCTTGCGCCCGAGGCGGACGACGACGACGACAACGCCGCCGTGGCCCCGCCGGAAGGACGCAGGCTGTTTTTCCGCTTTTTCATCGTCCTGTTGCTTTTTTCCCTCTATCTGCTCTTCTACCTGGTGCAGCCGTTCCTGCACAGTATTATTCTCGCCTGCGCCTTTACGGCCATAAGCTATCCCGTCTACCGCCGCTGCCTGGCCCTGACCGGGGGCAGAAGGGCGCCTGCGGCCCTGATTGTGCTGTCCTGCATCACCCTTGTCCTGGCGGCGCTGACCTGGATTTTCGTGGCCGGCCTCATTCCCCAGGCCAGAAGCAGCATAAGCGCCGTCACCGCCTGGCTGGCCGGCGCCGACTGGAGCCTGACGCCGGGCGGACGCCTGGATCCGCTGCTTGAGTACATGCGGACCTACCTGCCGGAATTCACGTTCGATGTCGACGACCTGCGGCAGAATATAGCCGGGTTGTCGCGCGAAGCGGGGCAGATCGTCATCCGTTACGCTTCGTCGCTGCTGAGCAACGCCCTTATGTTTTTGGGCTACCTGCTGCTCACCCTGCTGATCATGTTTTTCCTGTTCATCGACGGCGAGGCGCTGGTGGCGCGGCTTTCCTACCTGTTGCCGCTGAAGCCGACCAGGACGCGGGTAGTGATGGAAAGCCTGCGCAGGGTCTCACGCTCCGTGCTGGTGGGCGGAGTTGCCGTGGCCGTCCTGCAGGGCGTTGTCGGCGGCATAGGCCTTGCCGTCGTCGGCGTGCCTGCCCTGTTCTGGGGGGCCGTCATGGTCTTCGCGGCTTTTGTGCCCGTCGTGGGCACCGGGCTTGTATGGGCGCCCGCCCTGGTGTATCTGGCCCTTGCCGGCGAATGGAAAAGCGCTCTCTTTCTCGGTCTCTGGTGCGGCATCCTGGTAACGGGCATCGACAGCATCCTGCGTCCGATAATCCTGCGCGGAGGGGCCAGGGTTCCCCTGCTCTTCATTTTTATGGCCATTCTGGGCGGAGTGCATGCCTTCGGGGTTCCCGGCCTGCTCTACGGACCGATGATCCTGGGTCTGGTGGCCGCCATGCTGGATATGTACGCCGAGGAATTCCGCGATGTGCTGCGCAGCCGTCAAGACGAAAAGAACCGGCAGGAATAGGCCGGACATGCCGGCGGGAGCCGGCTCTCTGCCGGAGACCGCCCGTTGCCGTTGCCGCCCGTGACAGACATGTTTCCGGCATGGGTGCGGGAAAGACGGCGCTTGCGCGCAACACCGCCGCAAATCGTCTGCGACTTTGACGGCACCGTCACGCCCTTTGACGTGACCGACGCCCTGCTTGAGCGTTTTGCCGCGCCGGATTGGAAACGCATTGAGCAGGACTGGCTGGACGGCAAAATAGGGGCGGGGCGCTGCATGGAACTGCAGGTCGGCCTGATTTCCGTCTCCCCCCGTGCGCTGGACGAATTTCTGGATGCGGTGCCGGTGCGTGAAGGCTTCGGGGAGTTCGCGGCACATTGCCGCAGCAACGGTCTGGACCTGCGCGTGGTCAGCGACGGCCTGGACTACGCGATCAGGCGCATCCTGCGGCGCAACGGGCAGGGCGATCTGCCGGTCGTCGCCAACCGGCTGCTCTGCACGCCCGGAGCGGACGCGGACGCCCCCGCTTCTTTCAGCCTGGAGTTTCCGCACAGGGCCGACGACTGTCCGGCCGGGGTCTGCAAATGCCGCGTGATCGCTCCGGATGCCCCCGGACCTTGCCCGGAGCCGCATGGAAAATCCCCGGACGCTCCCGCACGCCCCGGGAGCGACTCCCCGCCCGGCAGCGCGCAACGCGGGGACTTCCTGCTCATCGGCGACGGCCTCTCCGACTGCTGCGCGGCCCGCCTGGCGGGTCTCACCTTGGCCGTGCGGGGCGGCGCGCTGGAACGCCGTTGCCGGGAGCAGGGATACAGGTATATGTCTTTCACGAATTTTTTTGCTGTACTACGCCATGACGCACTGCACAAGACCGCCGCAGCATGGACATGATTCTGTCGCAAAGCAATGCGGAGCCGGATGCGGATTGAAACAAAGGAACGGTAATGCCATACGACGAACAGGCGCTTTTGCGCGACGAAGCCCGATATTGCTCTTACGGCGATACGGTGCACTATTTGGAGCCCCCCAAGGTCTTCACGCGTTGCCGGGGCTCGTTTCTCTACAATGCCGAAGATATCCCTTTTCTGGACTTGCAGATGTGGTATTCGGCCGTCAACTTCGGTTACGGCGAAGAACGCCTGAACCGGGCGCTCAAGCGCCAGATCGACACCCTTCCGCAACTGGCCTCCCAATACCTGCACAGGGAAAAAGTGGAACTGGCGGCCATGCTCTGCCGGGCCGTGCAGCGGTCCTTCGGGGTCGAGGGGCGCGTGCATTTCAACGTGGGCGGCTCCCAGGCCGTCGAAGACTCCCTCAAGCTGGTGCGCAACGCCTCCGAAGGCAAGAGCCTTATGCTGGCCTTTGAGGGCGGCTACCACGGGCGCACCCTGGGGGCCTCCGCCATAACGTCGTCCTACCGCTACCGCAGGCGTTACGGGCATTTCGGGGACAGGGGCATGTTCATTCCCTTTCCCTACTGTTTCCGCTGTCCCTACGGCAAAAAGCGCGACGACTGCGACCTGTTTTGCGCCCGCTGTTTCGACCGCCTTTTTGAAACCGAGTATTACGGCCTGTGGGATCCCAAGGCGCAGGAGGCCGAATTCGCGGCCTTTTATGTGGAGTGCATCCAGGGCACGGGCGGCTATGTGATTCCGCCCCCCGGCTATTACAAGCGCCTCAAGCGCGTGTTGGACGAGCACAAGATACTGCTGGCGGACGACGAAATACAGATGGGCTTTTTCCGCACCGGCAAACTGTTCGGCATGGAGCATTTCGGGGTCGCGCCGGACATCATCATCTTCGGCAAGGCCATGACCAACGGCCTCAATCCCCTCGCCGGAATGTGGGCGCGGGAGGAACTGATTGCTCCCGAAGTCTTCCCGTGCGGTTCCACGCATTCCACCTTCTCCGGCAACCCCTTGGGCACGGCCGTCGCCTTGGAAACCATGCGCATGCTGGCGGAAACGGATTATGAAACACAGGTGGCGGAACTCGGGGCCTATTTTCTGGAAGGGCTGCGTGAACTGCAAACGCGCCACCCGGCCGTCGGCGACGTGGACGGCCTGGGACTGGCCCTGCGCATGGAAATCTGCGCGGCGGACGGTTTTACGCCGGACAAGGCGCGTCTTGACCGCATGGTCGAAGAGGGACTGAAAGGCGACCTGGAAGCGGACGGACGCAGGTACGGCCTGGTGCTGGACGTGGGCGGCTATTACAAAAATGTCGTCACCCTCGCGCCTTCCCTGCACATCACGCGCCCGGAAATCGACCTTGCCCTGCGTCTGCTGGACGAGGTCCTGCGCAGAACCGACGGCGGCAAACGAACCGCGCCCCGCCCATGACCGGACTTGAGCAACCCGGCGCTTCCGTGAGCGGACGTGATCGACCGGGGGCTTCCCCGACCGGGCTTGAACACTTGATGCCTCCACTGACCGGGAGTGGGCAACCGGAGGCTTCCCCGACCGGACTCGATCACTTGGGGCCTTTTTTCCCCGGCAGCCGCATCGGTATGCTCCTCCTGCACGGGCTGGCCGGTACTCCGTCGGAAATGAAAAACGTGGCCAAAAAACTGAACGCCTACGGGTTCACCGTACTCTGCCCCCTGCTTGCCGGCCACTGCGCCACGGAAAAGGAACTGGTCGCCACAACCTGGCAGGATTGGGCGACGAGCGCGGCTTCGGCTCTGGAAGCCCTGAGCGCGCGCACGGACGCGGTTTTTGTCGGCGGGTTGTCCGCCGGGGCCGTTTTGAGCCTGCATCTGGCCCTGCAAACGCCGGAAAGCATCCGGGGGCTTGCGCTGTATTCCACGACCCTGCGCTGGGACGGCTGGAGCATCACCAAACTGCGTTTTCTTCTGCCCCTGTGGCTGCGTCTGCCCGTCATCGGCAGCCGCTACCGTTTCCGCGAGGTGTATCCTTACGGCATTATGAACGAAAAACTGCGCCGGCGTCTTCATACCCGGATGCAGGAAGGCAATGCCGTCGAAGCCGGGCTGATTGCCACCCCCGGCGTCTCCCTGCGCGAACTGTGGCGTCTGGTGGACAAGGTCAAAAAGCGGCTGCACGAGATACGCCTGCCCAGCCTGCTCGTCCACGCGCGCAACGACGACATCGCCGACCTGCGCAACGCGCTCTACGTGCTGAACCGCCTGGGCGGCCCCGCGGAACTCATGCTTCTGGACCGCAGCTACCACATGATTACCGTGGACCAGGAACGGGACAAGGTAGGAGACGCCACGGCTTTGTACTGCGCAGCCCGGCTTTCCGACGCGGAAAAGGCGGAACTTGCCCGCGCCGCGTCCAGGGAACTGCCGGCAGCCATGCCCGCCGACAGCATAGGCAAAAGCGCGGACAAACGCCGCGGCGCCGCTGCGGCCATACGCAGACCGGGACGAGGCGCTGCCCCTGACCCGGACGGGACGCGGCTCCGGATCCCGCCGGGCAGGCCCGAGCAGGCATAAGGCGATGAGCGCGCAGGCAATCCTGTTGTGGTTTGTAAACATGCTCGTGGACACGGGCGGGCAGCTTTCCTTCAAAAAAGCCGCCGCGCACGACGGAAGGAGCGACGGTCTCGCGCACTGGAAGCACATGCTCGCGCGGCCCTGGATATGGATCGGCATCTGCTGCTATTTGGGGGAATTCCTCGTCTGGACCGCCTTTCTTTCCCTGGTGGACCTGTCGGTCGGGGTCATGCTCGGATCCATCAACATCGTGGTCATCATGCTCGCAGGGCGCGTCCTGTTCGGAGAAAAGCTCACGCCCCGGCGCACGGCGGGCATCCTGTTGATTACTTTGGGCGTAGCCGTGGTGGGACTGGGGCAGAGTTTCAATCCGCTTCAGGTTCCATAGGTCGGACGACTCCGCCCGGCGACCGGCAATTGCCGAGCTTGGAACTCACCCGTGAATAGGTACGGACCATAAGGAATTTCTGATGAAACGCTTTTACATCATCGGGTTCCTGGTGCTGATGAGTTTCGACACGCTTGCCCAGCTCAGCTTCAAGCAGGCGTCGCTTCTGGCGTTGCCGGTCGAAGCGGACGCGGCCTGGCTGTTCCGTCTCTTTTCCCGCATATGGATCTACGGCGCCGTCGCCGGTTACCTTGGGGCCTTCATAACCTGGATGACCCTGCTCAAGTACGCGCCCGTCGGGCCGTCCTTTGCCGCCTCGCATCTGGAACTGGTCAGCGTCACCCTGTTCTCCGTATGGATTTTCGGTGAGGAACTGAACGCCTGCAAGATTGCGGGCGGCCTGCTCATCCTGCTCGGCGTGCTGTGTCTTGCCGAAGAAGGCAAGGCCCCGGGCGACGGACCGTTTGCATGACGGACCGATTACATAAGGAAACACCGAACAATCGGGGGGATGCTCCGAATCCCGCCGGGATTGGTCCGAAAATGCCGCCGGGGCCGGTCCGAGCAGGCGCAGGGCCGATGATTTCCCCCGTACCTCCCTCATAAAGAACGTATTGACATACCTATGCGCGAATTACCCCCGACGGACGGTCTGCCCCTGCGGGCGGGCGATTTCTTCCGCAAGCCGCCCAAGCCGCTGGACGCCGGTCTGGCCGAGATGTTCGGTTTGCCCGAAGTCACGCTGACCTGCTCAGGCACGGCGGCGCTGGTCGTCATCCTGCACACCCTGCGCGCTTTGCGGCCGCAACGCGACGAAGTCGTTGTCCCCGCTTACACCTGCCCACTGGTTCCTCTGGCCGTTGCCTTGATCCCCGGCCTGCGCCCCGTGGCCTGCGACACGGCGCCCCTGAGTTTCGACTTTGATTCGGAGATGTTGCCGCGCCTGTGCTCTGACAGGACGCTGGCCGTGATCCCCGCCCATCTGGGCGGACAGGTCGCGGACACGGCCCCGGCGTCGGCAGCGGCGCGGCGTTGCGGGGCCGCCCTGGTGGAGGACGCGGCGCAGGCCGTGGGCGCGCGCGTCGCGGGGCAAAGCGTCGGTTCGGCCGCTGACGCGGCCTTTTTCAGTCTGGCCGCCGGCAAGGGACTGACTACCTATGAAGGAGGAGGGCTGTTCAGCGCCGACCCGAAACTCGCCGTCCTGTTGCGGCAAACGGCGCGACGCCTGTTGCGGCCGCATGCGCTGTGGACCGTGCGCCGGAACATTGAGCTTGCGGCCTACACATTTTTTTACCGACCGGATCGCCTGCGTTTTGTGTACGGCATACCCTTGCGCCGCGCTTTGGCTCAGGGGCGGGAAGACAAGGCTGCGGGCGACTGTTTTACGCGGGACGACATCCCCCTGCACAGCCTGGACGCGTTGCGCGCCCGCGCGGCCGCCAACGCCCTGCCGCGTCTGCCCGCGCATCTGGAAGCGGGCAGACGGCGGGCCGCGGCGCGGCTCGACGCGCTGCTTTCCCTGCCCGGCGTGTTTGTCTTTCAGGACAGGCCCGGCACAGAGGGCACACGGCCCTTCTTCATGCTGCTCATGCCGAGTGCAAAACGCCGTGCCGCGGCCCTGAAACGACTGTGGGGCGCGGGACTCGGCGTCTCCAGGCTCTTTGTCCGAGCCTTGCCGGACTATGCTTCCACAGGGCCGCTTTTCACTGATTCTCCACCTTGCCCCAATGCCCGCGACCTGGCGGAACGCATGCTCACTGTTTCCAACTCCGCCGCGCTTGATGAGGAAAGTTTCCGGCA
This sequence comes from Desulfovibrio sp., assembly GCA_031281815.1. Taxonomy (GTDB): domain Bacteria; phylum Desulfobacterota; class Desulfovibrionia; order Desulfovibrionales; family Desulfovibrionaceae; genus Frigididesulfovibrio. Next base: position 8,417 of record JAITEY010000231.1, read on the forward strand.
TATCACCGAGATTCTGCGCGCATGTCTTGAAGCTGCGCCTGTGACGGCGGGCTTGTGAAGGCGATCCCCCGCAATCTGCTGGAACCGCCCGCGTTTGCCGGGCTTTTCCGGGCCTGTCCGCCGGAGGGTTTCGTCGTATCCCAGCGTTCCGACCTGAGCATATTTCGCGCTGAGTATGACCTGCTGACCACACTGGGCAGGGATACGCCGGCCTTCCTGCGCCGGACGGCCGACTTTGCGCGCCGGTCCGGCCTGTTCCGGGTACGCGCGGCCTTTGTCGGCAGCACGGTGACCGAGTACGCAATCCTGCCCCGCGCGGCCGGCCCGGAGGATATCCTTGACGCCGTGCTGCGGGAGCGGGACGAACGCGACCACATCACCGTGATCAAGGATTTGCCGGACGCCTCCCCCTTTCCGGACGCGGAAGACAACGCCTTTGCCGATGCCCTGGTGCGCGCGGCCCGCGCGCGCGGCTTCTTTACCCTGTGCGGACAGGCATTGGCCTATGTACCGATTGATTTCTCAAGCACGGACGCATACCTCTCCCGCCTGTCCGCGGGCAGGCGCAAAGACCTGCGCCGCAAGCTGCGCCGCGGCCCCCGGCCGGACCCGGAAATCATCGTATGCGGCGATCCCCGCTGTTCCGATCCGGCCTTTGTGGACGAGGTCTATGCCCTGTATCGCGCGGTCTATGATCAAAGCGAGGTGCATTTCGACCTCCTGAGCCGCGAATTCTTCGCGAGCCTGTTGCGGAGTCGGGATATGGGCGCACTGCTCTTTCTCTACCGGCACAAAGGAGAAACGGTGGGCTGGAACATCTGTCTGGCACACAACGATCTGCTGATCGACAAGTACATCGGCTTCCGCTACCCCGCCGCCAGGGAGCTGAACCTGTATTTCCTGAGTTGGCTGTTCAATCTGGAGTATGCCGTGAACAACGGCTTCAAAGCTTACATTGCGGGCTGGACGGACCCGGAGGTTAAAGCGAGCCTGGGGGCATCCTTCACCTTCACCCGTCATGCGGTGCTGGTGCACAACCGCGTGCTGCGCGCCGCGCTGTATCCCCTGCGCCGCTTTTTTGAAGCGGACAGGGCGTCGTTGGCCGCTTCCGTAAAGCCGCATTCGAAAAAAAAAGCGTGAACAGGGACACGCCGACGCCGGCTTTCGGCGCGCCTCTGCCGGCGCCCGGGCTTGATTTCAACGCGTCCGCCCCGCCGCTTGTGCTTGATTTCAACGCATCCGCCCCGCCGCTTGTGCTTGATTTCGACGCGTCCGTCCTGCGGATTGGGCCGGACGAACAGCGCATCGCCCTCGGGGCATGGCGCGAACGCATAGGCTTCGGCTGTTCCCGGCGCGATTCCGCCCGCCTGGAAGCCTTCCTCGACCGCGTCATGCCCGAGGCGCACGGGCCGGTGTTCCTCGGCAGCGGCGATTTCCATCATGTCTCCCTTGCCCTGCTGCGCAGGCTCATCCGCGCGCACGCGCCCGTACCCGCTTCACTTGATCTGGTGATTCTCGACAATCACCCGGACAACATGCTCTATCCCTTCGGCGTACACTGCGGTTCCTGGGCGGGCCGCGCTGCCGCTCTCGAGGCCGTGCGGCATGTGCATGTCGCGGGCATCACGTCGCCGGACATAGGGCTTCTGCATGCCTGGGAAAATGATTGCCGGCCTTTTTTGCGGAAGAAGCTGACCTGGTGGAGCGTAGGTCGGCACGCGCCGTTCCCGGCCTGGATTGCCGGGAAAGAACACGCCCGCTGCTTTCGCTCGGCAGATGCGCTGCTTGCGGCTTTTCTGCCGCGTCTGCGGGACATGGAGAGCGTGTATCTTTCTGTGGACAAGGATGTCCTGCATCCTGACGCGGCGTACACCGGGTGGGATCAGGGGCTTTTCCGGCCGGAACATGTGGAAGCCGTCGCGGCCTGTTGCGCCGGACGGCTGGTCGGCGTCGACATATGCGGCGACTACGCGCGCCGGTCTTACCGGAGCATCGGCAAACGCCTGCTCTGCCGCCTGGACGGGCTTGAGGATGCCCCCCCCGCGGACGAGTTGGACGTCAGGGAGCGCGGCAGGGACATCAACGTGAAAATTCTGGAAGCGTTGCGCTGAAACGCGCCGAAAAGAGAACACCGGTTCGTATTTTCGGCGTGCCGGCCTGTCCCGCCGTTCCAATCCCGGATACCGTCAGGCAAAGGTCATCCGGGATCGGAAATATCGGGTTCCCGAGGTCGGCGAAGGTGACGGCGACGCTGCCGTCAGGCAAAAATCTTCCGGGATCGGATGTATCGGGTTCAGCCGAGCCGCATGGACAATTCAACGCCCTCGGCGAGCCGTGCGGACAGATAGCCCCCGGCGGGCGACCGCACTCGCGCCAGATAATCGGGACTGTGGTCGGCGTCGTCGGCCGGGACCAACGCCCCCGGTCTGAGACGACTCTCCGCCAGGCACAGAATTTCGGGATACAGCGCCTTGGCGCCGTCGAGCAGAAGCATGTCGATGTTTTCCGGAAGATCGTCGCGCAATGTTTGCAGCGCGTCGCCTTCCCTGAGTTCCACCAAATCGATAAGCCCGCCGTCCGTCAGGTTTTGTCGGGCGCGCGCCGCCTTGGACGGCTCGAATTCGCCGGTAATCAGGATGCCGCCGCCGTTGTCCCGCAAGGCAGCGGCAAGATGCAGCGTCGACAGGCCGAACGAGGTTCCGAACTCGACAATAACCCGCGCTCCGCAACCCCGCGCAAGCATATAGAGCAATCTGCCGGTTTCACGCGAGACGGCGAGAGGAAAATCCTTGAGTCTGCCGTAGAAGTCGAGGTACTCGGTCCTGCTCCGCATCAGGCGCTCTACCTCCGCATCGGAGAGATGGGCCACTGCCGCTCTCGTCGCGGGTTCAGCAGCGGCGGCTTCTTCAAACAGACGGTCCAGCAGGGGGGCAAGGGTAATCAACGTGTTCATGTCGGCGCTCCGGCTTGGGTATGTCGCAACGCCGGGGCGGGAATGCAGAAAAGAAAACGCATCCCTTCCCCGCCGTTGCGGGAGGTGATGCGTTGAGTGACGTTAACGCTTACGCGACAAGCCGTAAGAGCTTGCGTTATGGAAGGTGTATACAGGCTCCCCTTCATCATGTCAAGGGCATGTCGAGCAGAAGAGGCAAAAGCTGAAGCCTCCGCCCGTGCAGGCCGGGAGGTCGCCCGGCGTCTGCGCTGAAAACAACTCGACTCCGGAAGCAATCCGCCGTATCGTCGCAGCGACTTCGGACGGCACGGGGCAGGGTAATTCCCGGCGACAGTACCCGCGCCGGCGCAAACAACGCAACAGGCTGAACTGTTTAGCTGATCTGTTGAGAGGACAACAACCTGTACAATACTATCCCTATGGAGAAATTTATGTTGCTGGAGGATAAAAAAATTATTCCGTACTTTCAACCCATTCTATGCGCTGATACTTGTACAGTCACGGGCTATGAAGTTTTAGGACGATATATCGACGATAATGGTAATATTAGTTCATTAGGTAAATTTTTTCATGATCCGTCAGTTTCAGCAGAATATGCCCTTCATGTTGACCGTATTATTCGCAGGAAAGCTATGGAACGCTATGCCGAGGAAGCATGTGACAAAGACCTTTACTTCAACATGCGTCTTGAATGGCTTACAGGTGTAGATATACCGCATGAAATTCATACTTTGCGCTGGGCAAAAGAATTTGATATCGCTCCGGAACGTTTAGTTATTGAAATAACAGAAGAGGAATTTAATATGAACAAAGATTATATTAAAGTCCTTACATTTTTTACGGATGCAGGTTGCCGAATTGCCCTTGATGATTATGGAAAAAGCGCAAGCAATATTGATCGGCTTGCCCATCTATCGCCCGCTGTTATTAAGATTGATATGGAATACATTCAAAAAAGCGCGGAATCTTTCCACCATCGTTCATATATATATTCTCTTACATCATTTGCTGAGTTTGTCGGTGTCGACGTGTTGTGCGAAGGCATAGAAACGCAAGAACAATTAGATGTATGCATGGAGACCAAGGGACGGTATTTTCAGGGGTTTCTCCTCGGCGTCCCGCAGCCGACCACGCGTAATGCCGTAGTCGACTACGAAGCCTTTTCGCAGTCATCGGAAAAACTGCTCTCATCTCTGCACAACAGGATGACGCACACGAATGCTTTGCGTCGCTCAATGGACATCCTTGTGGAAAGCTTCGTCGCCGAAAACGTTTTTGTCATGGGAAAAACGCCTGTCGACCTGTATCTGATCAATCTCATGCGCACGCTGCCCCCGCATGTGATGCGGCTTTTCCTGTGCGACCGAAGGGGAAAACAGCTTTCCGGCAACATTGAACGAGGGGCGAACGACATCAGGGTTGCGACGCCTCCGGGTGCAAACTGGAGGTGGCGCGGTTTTTTCCACGAAGCAACACGTATGTTTGAATCAGGCCGGCAAAGCGGCGTCACAGGAGCATACCGTGACGTGAGGACGAAAGAACGCATTTTTACCTATTTCACGGTATTGAACAGCGACCTTTTCCTTTTTGCCGATGTGAGGCGTGTGACGTTGAATTTTTGCCTGCCCGACAAGTCATAGATATCGACGTCATCTGTCCCGGAAACTCCAGAGTTTATAGCCGAAATAATTGCCCAGGGCTATGGCGGGCAAGGTGGCGGCATAGGCCGCGTATCTGCCGAATCCGAAGAGAAAAAGCGCCTCCATGCCCGCCAGCCCCAGCAGCAGACCCAAGACGTTGACCGTGACGAAGCGTACAAGGGGAAGCGCTCCTTTGGTGCGCGCGTGGAATACCCTGCGTTTGTTCAGCACATAACTGAAGCTCACGGCGCACATCCAGGCCGCCGTTCTGGCGGGCACGGGCGGGACCAGCAATCCGGCCAGAAGAAAAACGCAGAAATCCAGCAGGGTGTTGGCAACTCCCACGCAGCAGAAGCGGACGAATTCCGCCGGATCAAAATACTCTTTGCCGCGGAAACGCTCAACCAGACGCGCCGGCGCGCCGAAACAGCCCCCTCCGGCGCTTCCGGCCGTATTGGGCACGCTCAGCCGCCCGTCTCAGCCGCGAACGCCGCCTGCTGCCGGGACGGCGGCGAATCTTCGGGACGCTCCGGGCGACGCGCGGAGTTCTCCTTCGGGCGAATTTCAATAAGCGCGTGCGTCCGGAACCGATTTCCGGTCAGGTTGCGCCGGATAAAACGCAAGGGCACGTTTTCGGCTGCGCAGACGGCTTCGAGTTCCGCGCGGAGCATGGTCAGGACGGGATGTGCGGCGCGGGTGCGGCCGTAAAGGCGGTGTTTGCCGGAAAACACCTCGTGCAGCTTGGCGAAAAATGTCCCCGACTCCAGCCCTCCGATCAGCACGCCGGCCACATCCAGATAAGGGTTGTAGTCCATAAGCAGATCGGCCAGCAGCATGCGGCAGCCGGGAGCGGCGATTTTTTTGGCGTTGGCGATAAGCGTGCGCACTTCCCCTATATTTTTGTAATACTGCACCACGCTTACGCAAAAAATTACGCTGACGTCCCTGACAGGCAGGCGGTGTATGTCCAGATAGGCATCGGGGGCAAGGTGGTGGAAGGTAAGGCCGGGTATGCCTGCGCAACGCCTGCGCGCTTCCTGCAGGGCATGCAGAGACGTGTCCGCCCCGTGTGCTTCGCGCAGTTCCGGCGCCGGCGCGGCTGTCGCGTAGCCTCTGCCGCAGCCGATATCCAGCAGGACATCGTCGGGGCCGAGGGCGATTTCTTCGCGCACCCGGCTCACGAAAAAATCGCACTGAGCCTGCCAAAGTCTGCCCTCCATGGCTTCGCCGCGATCCCAGTATGTCGTCCAGTCGTCGGTCATGGTGCTTTCCCCGCTGAGCCCGGATACGGCGTACGCTCGGGCGGCCGCTTGAACGTGATGAAGGCCTCGCCGTCCGCCGTCGCATCCAGGCGAAAGAACGGCGTGTCGGCATAGGGACGCAGAATGTCGCCTTCCGCGGGCGCCTTGCCCGGCCGCGCCGCAATGCCGTAAACGGCAAGTTGCTCATAGCCCCAGCGCATGTTGCGGGTCAAGGGCACGACGGTCATACGCCGGATCAGCGGAAAACGCCGCCCAGGCACATCCATAAGCGGGCTGTACCCCACGCTGCCCGAGAAAATCACGCGGTCGGAATTGTTTTCGGCCGCGAAAGCGGTCAAAACCGGCGCCAGCGCGGCAAACCGCGCCTGCTCCCACCTGTTTTGGGCCGAGAGCATATTCCCGTACAGCGAGGCGACAATGAACAACTGCACGTCCATCAGGAGAATCAGCACCGGAACCGCCGTTGCGGCCGCCCTGCGCGCGTTCGTTCCGGCCTTGCTCCTTCCCGGCGTAATTCCGAGAAGGACAAGCGTCAGAACAGGCCCGAAGGCGAGCAGGGTACGCGGCGACCACACCGGCGAACCGAGTACGGTCTGTACGCCGAGCGGGGCCGCAAGCAGGCAGAGGAACAGCACGGGCAGGGCGAGCAGGGCCGTCCATCCGGCGCCGTGCTTTCGCCCCAGCGCCTCAACGGAGCGGCGTCGTTGCAGGCGCACGGCCGATGTTGCGAAAAACGCGGCAAAGGCGAGGAGCAGCAGAGGGCCGAGCGCGTTGACGCTCCAGTCCGCGTACAACAGGGCGAAATATGCGCGGACGTTGGCCGCCGCCGCGGCCGGCAGCAGGCTCGGACCGGGCACGGTGCTGTGCGCGGCCACATAGTCGGCGTACTGGTAGTCGGTGAGCCAGAAGGGAAGCTGCAACGCATAGAGCGCCGACGCGCACAGAAAAGGCGCGCCGAGCCGCAGGGCGAGCGCCGCGCTCCCGGCCTTGCCCCGGCTCAGGTTGCGCAACAGGAGAAACACGGCGGCGGCCGCGTAAACATTGAGACAGGGCTGATAGATCGAAGCGGAAGCGAACACGCAGAGCAGCGCCCGGATAAAAAATTGTTTTCTCCGCAACCAAATGAAAGGCAGTACGGCAAGCAGGACGCCGGCGGCCGACAGCGGCGCATCGAACCTGTAGGAAAGGTTTTCCAGCCCGTAAGGGCCGAGGCCGAAGGGCACGCAGGCCGCGACGACGGCGGGCGTAAGCCGGACGCGCAGCGCCCGGCACAGCAGCAGGGCCGCGCCTGCCGTCAACGCGACCGCCGCAAATTGGCTGAACGGCGAGGCATCGACCGTGCCCGGATGGAGGTAAAACAGGGCCGACAACAACTCCGCAAGGGGACGTCCGGCCTGCGCCATGTCCGCGTAGCCGTGCAGGGCGCGCCCCATGTCGTCCAGATACAGCCTGTCCGCCCGGAGTATGCCCGCCGAACCGATGCAGTACAGGGAAAAAAGCAGAATGAACGCCTGCGTCCCGCCCAGGCGGGAGAACAACAGGGACCGTTTCACAACCGGTCCTCAGCGGCCTTTTCCGGAACAAAACCCCTATCCGCCAGGAGCGCGGGCAGATCCGGGGACAGGAGCATTGCTTTTTCCGCCGCTCTGGCGGGCGAGAGGTAAAAGGCCCTGAAGGCCGGCTTGACCGCCGCGCCTGTTTCGTCCGGCCCGAGGCCGCCGGGGTGGCACATGATTTCCAGTATGCCGCGGGCATCCTGCCCGGCCGCCCGGCGCACGGCCGCAAGCGAGGCCCGCAGGCGGGGCAGGGTGAGATTGCCCCCGGCAAAGACGCCGGACAGAAAACGGTTGTATCTTATGCCTTCGGCATCCAGCAGCCCGCTCAGGGACGCCGCCCAGACGGCCAGCAGTTCCCGGCGCAGGCCGCCGGCAAGGAGCAGCCGGAGCGGTGCGGGGGGCAGATGGCGCGGTTCCAGAGGCAGGCGCACGTATTCGGGGCGGTACTCGCGGATGAACGCGCGCATCACGCTTTTCAGCATCGGCAGGGCGTGGACGTGCAGGTGCCCGTCCAGGCGCAGGGGCGGACGCTGGGACGCCGCCGGCTTTTGACCGGAGCCGGCCGGCCGGATGCGGGAAAGCAACCAATCCGCCTGGGCGGAAAATTCCGTGCGGACGGCTGAGAGCAGAGCTCTTTTGCGGCGCGGCGGGAGCAGGTGCAGAGCGGTGCACAGTGCGCCGAGGCTGTAGCGGAAAAAACCGTTTTCATCCACCAAGGGTGCAACGGCCGCGGGCGGCGCGGTGGGGCGCCCTTCCAGCAGGTTCAGGTGCAGGCTTACGCGGATGCCGGGGACGGCGTTCAGGGCAGCCGCCGCCTCCGCCGCGTAGTCTCCGCCGGTCATCAGCGTGGTGGAATTCAGCGGGCCGCGTTTCAGGCACAGCAAAATGTCCTCGCTGATGCCCCTGCCGAGGCCGCAGTCGTCGGCGTGCAGAATAACACGCACGGTCTTACCGCCCCGTGCCCCGCTTGCGCCTGTGCGGATTTTCCCCGCCTCCGGCGCGCTCGCTGATCAGGTAGCGCGGCCTGCTCTTGATTTCGTGAAAATTCTGGCGGATGTACACGGAAAGAATACATATCGCGGCAAGCACCGAGGCCCCGGTGACCAGTATGAGCAGGATGACCGAGGTGAAGCCGGTCATGGCCCGGCCGGAAAAGTGCATCCACAGGGCTTCGCTGCC
>JAITEY010000241.1 GCA_031281815.1 Desulfovibrio sp.
ATTTTCCCGTCGACTGGCGGGCTGCGCTCGGCCTGCCGCTCAAGGGACTGAGAATAGCTTACAGCCGGACTTTGGGCTACGCCTCGCCCGCACCCGACGTGCTGGCGGCGGCCGACAGATCGGCGGCGGCCGCCGCCGATCTGGGAGCCTGCGTGGAAGAGGCCGATCCCGCTTTCGCCGACCCGGTGGAGGCGTTCAATATCTTGTGGTTCGCGGGAGCGGCTTCGATTCTGGACGGCATTCCCGAGGCGCGGCGCGGGAATATGGACCCCGGCCTGCTCGCTGTTGCCCGTGAAGGCGCGAACGTGTCCGCAGTCGCCTATATAAAGGCCTCGGCGGTGCGGGCGGAGCTCTCGGAGCGCATGGCCGCCTTTCACGAAAAATACGACGTGCTGCTCACCCCGTCCCTGCCGCTTACGGCATTTGCTGCCGGACGCAACCGTCCGGACGGCGACCCGAACGGCAATTGGGTCCACTGGACGCCCTACACCTATCCCTTCAACATGACGCAGCAGCCGGCGGCGTCCCTGCCCTGCGGTTTCGGCGCGGACGGATTGCCCGTCGGGCTTGCGGTCGTTGCCGCCAAGTATGAGGATACGCTTGTCATGCGCGTGGCCCGCGCCCTGGAACAGGCGCTGCGGCCGCGTTTCCCCGCCGGGATCGGCGAAGCCGTATCCGCGGATGCGGCAACGGGCGCGACGCCTGCAACAACGGCTTGAAAATTCCGCGGCGATGGGGCAGTCTGCCGGACGTGCGCTGCCGCGCATTTTTTTCCACACAGGAGGAGACGCAATAATGTCGGAAGCATCCATCAAGGCCGCGCACACGGCCTACAACCTGCAATCATGGTCGAAACAGCGCGGTCTCAATCCCATAGTCGTCGACAAGGCGGACGGCATTTATCTGTGGGATCCTTCGGGCAAACGGTACACGGATATGTCGAGCCAGCTTGTGAACATGAATCTGGGTCACGGGAACAGGGCGATTATCGACGCAATCAGGGAACAGGCCGAGATCTGCTGCTATATAGCGCCGTCATACGGCAATGAGGCGCGCGGCGAACTGGCCCGGATGCTGGTCGAACTGCTGCCCGACAATTTCGGCAAGATATTTTTCACCAACGCCGGCGCCGACGCCAATGAAAACGCCGTCAAGATGGCGAAAATGGTCACCGGCAGACACAAGGTCTTTTCCCGCTACCGCAGCTATCACGGTTCGAGCTTCGGCGCGGGCAACCTGACCGGCGAGCCGCGTCGTTATCCGCTGGAACCCGGCATTCCGGGATTCGTGAAATTTTTCGACCCGTATATTTATCGGGAAAAGCTCGCTTTCGCTTCGGAACAGGAAGCCTCCCGCTATTATGTGGACAAGCTGCGCGAGCAGGTAGTTTACGAAAATCCCGATGCCGTCGCGGCCGTAGTGCTGGAAACCGTCACCGGTTCCAACGGCGTCATTATCCCGCCCGAAGGCTACCTGGCGGGAGTGCGCGCCGTCTGCGACGAGTTCGGCATCATGCTGATCTGCGACGAGGTCATGGCCGGTTTCGGCAGGACGGGAACCATGTTCGCCTTTGAGCACTACGGCGTCAAGCCGGACATGGTGGTGTTCGCCAAAGGCGTGACCTGCGGTTACGTGCAGCTCGGAGGCGTAGCCGTGTCCAAAACCGTCGCGGCGCATTTCGACGACACTTTTCTGTCCTGCGGTCTGACGTACAGCGGCCATCCCCTGGCGTGCGCCGCCGGCATCGCCTGCGTAAAGTATTACAAGGAACACGATATCTTGGGCAACGTCAGGGCGCGCGGGGCGGAATTGGCCGCGATCCTGGCTTCGCTGCAGAAAGAGCACCCCTGTGTGGGCGATGTGCGCTGCATAGGGCTGTTTTCCGCGCTGGAACTGGTCAAGAACAAGACGACCAAAGAGCCTCTGGTGTCCTACGGCAAAGATCCCGGAGGCGTGATGAAAGGCATTGTCGGCGAACTCGCCGCGCGCGGCTTTATGACCTACAGCCATGAGAACATGGTCCTTGTCGCGCCTCCGCTGATCATCACCGCGGAACAGCTCGCCGAAGCGATGCGTATAATGGACGAGGTTCTTTCTCTGGTGGACAAACAACGCATCTAAAGGACAAACAAACAGTTCCGAGGATACAGAAGAGGTACGATTCATGAAATTCCAATACTTCATGCCGACGCGGATTTTCAGCGGCGAACGCTGTCTTGCGGAGCACGGCGCGGCGCTTAAGCAGTTGGGGACAAAGGCGCTGATCGTGACCGGGACGCATTCGGCCAAGGCCAACGGTTCGTTGGACGATGCGGTGAAAGCCCTGGCCGTCAACGGTCAGGCCTATTGCGTTTACGACAAGGTGATGAGCAACCCCACCATCGCCTGCGCGTACGAGGGCGCGTCCGAAGCTGTGTCCAACGGCTGCGACTTTGTGCTGGCCATCGGCGGCGGCTCGCCCATGGACGCGGGCAAGGCCGTGGCCTTGCTGGCGGCGCAGGAAAAACCGGTGCCGCCCGCCGAGATTTTTTCCGCGTCCTATGCGCGCGCCTTGCCCGTGGCCGCCGTGCCGACCACGGCCGGTACCGGCTCGGAGGTAACGCAGTACGCGATACTGACCAACGATGCCGCTGAAAGCAAGACCTCCGTCGCCACACCGTTGCTGTTCCCGCGCTTTGCCTTTCTGGACGCGGCCTACATGCGCGGCCTGTCGCAAAGCGTGACCGTGAATACAGTGGTCGATGCGCTTTCACACGCCGTAGAGGGGATGCTTTCCGTGCGGGCCTCGTCCGTAAGCGATGCCCTGGCCGGAGAGAGCATCGCGCTCATAGCGTCGTGCATTGCCGCGCCGGGCCTGAGCGATCTTGACGACGAGGCGCGCCGGAAACTGCTCACGGCATCGACCCTTGCCGGGATGGTGATAGCCAATACGGGCACGACGGCCGTGCATGCCCTGGGCTATTCGCTCACCTATTACAAGAACATAGACCACGGCAGGGCGAACGGGCTTTTGCTGGCGCGCTTTCTGGCCTTTATCGAGCGCACGAAGCGGGAACGCGTAGCGGAAATTCTCGCCCGCATGCGCCTGAAAACCGTTGACGACTTTGCGCGCCTGCTGGACGGCCTTTTGGGCAAACGAGAAAAGCTTTCCGCCGCCGAGATTGAGCACTACGCGGAAAAAGCGGTCAAGGCGGCCAATATCGCCAACTGCGTAGTTCGCCCAGAAAAAGACGACCTTGTGGAAGTTCTGCAAGGTTCGCTGGGCTGACGCCCCGCACCGATGGGCCGAATTTCGTAAGCGTACAATAAACCCCGCCTCGACAAGGCGGGGTTTATTGTACGCTTACGAAATTTTTCTGTGCCGGCCCGGTATCTCGGCGCCGCCGGGCGGACCCGCGCAGGCGACGAGGCGCGGCACGGCCCCGGTGCGGGGCTTGCCTCGCGTGCCCCGGACAAGGTACATAAACGCCGCAACGCAAACATGCTTACCTGAAAGGATCAGGCCATGACAGTCAAACAGGTCGAAGAGTTTCTGAATGAGTTGCATCTCGGCGACAAAGAGAGTCTGGGCTCGCTTCGGCATCTGACCTTCGTCGCCGGCGGAAACGTGTACAACGCCGCGAAAAGCTCAACTAAAGACAGAGTCATTTCCATTTTGGCCGCATACTACTGCGCTCCGAACAGATTTGAGCAACTGTGGGACAGCCTGAGCGACGCCGAGCGCAAAATCATCTCGCTGCACATTTGGGGAGACGGCTCCGAGCCCGAAAATTACGCTGATGAGGTCGCCGAGGAATTCGGCATCGCCGCAAGGCGGGAAGGTTTCTATTATCCATACATTAGAAACGGACTGGACAGATTCAAGAAAAAGTATGCCGAAAAAAATACAAAGTTGTGGCTCCTTTTCCCCAAAAGCAGCGACAATCTGTTGTTTCTCGATGATTTGCAGGATATCGTCGGTGAAATGAACCGCGAATATACAAAAGTTTCAGACACCCTTCTGTTTTTGACGCGTGAAAACAGGTCGACAGAATTCGGAACCATTGTCAGGTTTTGCAATTCGAATAAGCTGACCGTTACGAAGAATGGAATCTTCAGCAAATCCTCCGCATTGAAATTGCGGGACTTCTGTGGTTATGAAGAATACGCGGCCGACATAAACGCAAAGCCTGAGGATATGAGGACAACACAAGGTTTGTTGGTGACGTTCCCTTTGACTGTGCTTTGCACGATCAGCGGATTGCTCGCAGTCACGGAAGGAGGGTGCGTTCCCGGAGGCAGAGCGGTTTCCTTCCTCAGCCTGCCGCATGAGCAGCTTGTAAAAAAGCTTTTCGACGCGTACATAAAGAGCAAAAACTTTGACGAAATCTCGATAATGACGGGCATTAAACCAAAACGAGGACATCACTCGTTTGCGGCACGGCAAAATCTCGTCGAAGAACTGCAATATTGCCCGATTGGGCAACCCGTATACACCAATGAATTTGAGCGATATTTACGCATCAACAACAACACGTTCGCAAGAAAAAGCGAAAGCCATGTTATCGGAACAGGAATCGGTGCCTATGGTTACGGAGTTGCGTGGGAGGAATACGAACATCCGCTGATCCACATTATTTTGTCGTTTTTCGGCGCGCTCGGTATGCTGGACATCGCCTGGGGAGAAAATACGGACGAATACGGCGACGGAGGACGACGGGTTCCTCTCGCGTTCACTATCAACCCGCTCGGCGCATACGTGCTTGGTTTGTCCGACCGGTATGTTGCGCCGGTCGCGCCGAAAACGAAAATCAAAGGTGGGTTTACGGTGCTGCCCGACTATACGATTGTTGTTCCCGACAGCGTGGACAGGCTTAAGCATGAAATATACTTCGAAAAGCTGTTCACCACAGTGTCGGCAACCGACGAAGCCGTGATTTACAAGCTTGACTTTGCAACGATAGTTCGCGCCTGTGACAGCGGCGTCAGCGTCGCCGACGTGCGTAACTACCTGTCCGCTTCGGACAAGCCGATGCCGGAAAATATCGTCCGCGCTCTGGACGATTGGGAAAAACAATCCGGACGCATTCGGCTTAGACAGGTAACTGTACTCGAATGCGACGATGACGCGTTGCTTGAGGAAGTGATTCATTACAAAGGAATGAGTGGATTTGTCAAAGAAAAAATTCTCGCCGCCGTTGTGGTTGACGGCAATGCTGCGAACGAAATCAAGAAAGTGATTGAGAAAAACAAGAGGTTTTGCAGGGATGTCCTTTGAGGCAAAGCAAGCAGGATGCATTATAGTTCAGGGAGATATGACAATACTGCTTGAGACGGATCACCCGTTATATGAGGAAGCCCGCGACGCGTTGCTGGGGTTTGCCGAAATGGTGAAGAGCCCCGAGTACATTCACACCTACAAACTGACGCAGTTGTCGCTGTGGAACGCGGCATCGGCGGGATTGTCGCCGGAGCGGGTCATAGAGGAGCTCCGGCGCTTCTCTAAATACGAACCGCCGAAGATTGTGGTCAGCCGCATACTTGACTGGGGCAAGCGGTATGGTCGAGTGAAGCTGCTGATTGAAGACGGCAGGTTCATTCTTCGCTGTGACGACATGTATGTGGCCGCAGAACTTGAAAACACCAAGGCGGTCGCCCAATACCTCGTCAAACGGCTTGACGCGGTTTCTTTTGAAGCGGACGCGGCATACCGCGGGCATATCAAGCAAGCCCTGATACTTGCGGAATACCCCGCCGAAGACTTGGCCGGTTACCGCGAAGCCTCGCCTCTGGCCTTTGACTTGGTGCGTACCGCGCTGTCCGGGCAGCCGTTCGCGCTTCGTCCCTATCAGACGGAAGCGGCGGAGTTGTTCCACGCGAACGGTGCGGCGCACGGCGGCCACGGAGTCGTCGTGCTGCCGTGCGGCGCGGGCAAGACCATGGTCGGCATGGCTGTAATGGCCGAACTGCGGACGGAAACGCTTATACTCACCACCGCGATTACCGCCGCGCGGCAGTGGATTGCCGAACTGCTCGACAAAACCACGCTCAGTCACGATCAAATCGGGGAGTACAGCGGCGACAAAAAGGAAATCAGGCCCGTCACCGTCTCGACGTACCAAATCCTCGCGGCGTCCGAAACGCACCGCGCATTGATCAACAGCCGCGAATGGGGGTTGATCGTGTACGACGAGGTTCACACGCTGCCCGCGCCGGTGTTTCGTATGACGGCGGAGTTGCAGTCCAGGCGGCGGCTCGGGCTTACGGCGACGCTGATACGCGAGGACGGATTGCAAAATGACGTGTTTACGCTGATCGGTCCGAAGCGCTGCGATGTCCCGTGGAAGGTTCTTGAAAAGAGCGGCTGGATCGCGAAAGCCGAGTGTTTTGAATTGCGCGTGCCGCTTGCGCAGAGCGCGCGCATGGACTACGCCGTTGCCGACAAGCGCGGGAAATTCCGCATAGCCGCTGAAAATCCGAACAAACTCCCGG
>JAITEY010000261.1 GCA_031281815.1 Desulfovibrio sp.
TGCAGCCTCGGCCAGCGGGATAAAACGCCAATTCTGTGGGAATAAGATAAGTTATTCTTTCAGTTTAACCGGCCCCGGTGGAGAAATTTTCTCAAAAAAGTCTAAAATTAGAATTACTGCTCCCGGAAGGGAGAGGCCTCAGACCATAAAGGAATTTTTGGTGAACGTGGATGGTACGGAAGCTGCCGCGCCCGAGCGGCAGGAACCCGCGCCCGCCGCGCGAGGACCGGGATTGCCGAACCCGGCCGGTGGGGGCTTTCGGGACTGGATTGCCTTGCGGCATCCTTTTCCCGCCGGTTCGTTGCGGGCCGTGCTGTTTGATTTCGACCACACGCTTTCGGATACGGTCCTGAGTTTTCCGGAAATGCGCCGCAAGGGCCTTGAGGCGCTCGCGCGCTTTGCCCCTGTTGCGGCGGATTGCTCCCTGCCTCTTATGGAACAGATGGCCGGCATTCTCGCCTCTCTGTCTTCCGTCGCAGCCGCCGAGGCCGAAAAAGCCGCGCTCGATGCCGTCAAAGAGGTGGAAATCGCAGCCGCGCGCCGTTCCGCCCTCTTCTCGTTTGCGCGCCCTGTACTGGCGGCGCTGCGCGCGCGGGGAACGGCCGCGGCCGTCATCACGCGCAACTGCCCGGAGGCGGTGTACGCCGTCTTTCCGGATCTGGACGACTACTGCGCCTGCGTCCTCACCCGCGAGCATGTCAAGCACGTCAAACCGCACCCGGAACATATCGGCACGGCTCTTGAACGTCTGGGCTGCGCCGCGCGGCAGGCGTTGACGGTCGGCGATCACGTCATGGATATCGAAGCGGGAAAACGCGCGGGTACGCGCACGGCCGCCGTACTCACCGGCGATTCCGGCTTGGCTGAGCTTGCGGCCGCCGATCCCGACATCACGGCCCCGGACGCGGGCGCACTGCTGCGCGGACTGGGCATGTGGCGCAACCCTTGAAGACTTTCAACATTGTGCATGCACCAAAAATATCAGGATGAAGCCTACAAAACGCTCTGCGGAAACTCCAAACATCGGATAAAGGAGACTATAGCGTCTCTGAAGGCCGCCGGACGGGAACGAAAGACCGCAGTAATTATTGAAGGTAAGTGAGCTGCTCAACTCCAGCGCAGGAAATTATTTTTTCTTCGTTTTTTTTTGTCTATGTGCCGTATTTCCGAACCGCTGCTGCATTATCGCGCTGTACAGTGCGGGCATAGCGTACTGCCGGGTAGCCGAACAACATGCCGTAAAACGGCGTCTCCGGCCCAAGGTTCAGATTGGAGCGTAATTCTGGAGCCACTTCGATGACAAATTTCAGGAAACCGCACCATGTTGTGCCCAACCCTGAACATTGAGCCAACAATTCAAAATACGCCAGCGCTAAGTCGATATCTTCTTTAGGGCAACTGGCTTTTTCCTCCGCTGAAATGACAAGAAGATGCGGAGCGTTTCGGAAAAATTCATCCACTCCGTTTTGTCTGTAGGCAGCTACGGCTAGAGATATAAAATCCGGCACGGGTACACTATTACGGATTTTTCCCTCCAGTGTTTCCACCAGCACTTTCAGAAAACCTTTCATCAGTTCTCTATCGTCCATCACCAGAAAACGTAAAGCACGGTCATTGCACCCGGTTGGGGAGTTCGTCAAGGTGGCAAGTAGTTCATCAATCACCTCGCACGAAACATTTTCTTCCTTATAATGACGCACGCTCCGCCTTCCGCGCAGCAATGTGTGCATCTGCTTTGCGGACGGCAGCATGTCTGGAGCCAGTTCAATACTATTCTCGGGCTGCAATCCGAAAACGCTGACAGCTCCCGTTGGACAAATAGCCAGACAATGTTGACACTCAAGGCAATTCGTCTCCTGTTCAGGATTTACTTTCGGAAATTCTCCGGATAGGGAAATAATGCTTCGTGGGCAATCAATTATACATGCACCGCAGTGAATACATTTATTGCTGTCAACGGTAAAATTAAGTAGTGACATTACTATACTCCTCAAGCATTAAATAAGGGGGCCGTCCGGGCGACGGCGGGAAGGGCGGTGGCGGAGGTCGCAGCCGGCATCAACCGGCGCAAGAAGGGAAAGGGTGTGCAGCTACTCCGGAAATCGGCGGCTGTCGTGCCTCACGCGTAAAATATGGACGCGCCCGTTAGGAATTGTCGCGACACGCGCCGAGCCCCGCAAAACGCGCTGTTTCGAGGGAAACCGGCGGGGTCTTTTCCGCCACCCGCTTGCATTCTCCATCCGCGTGTGCTATGTGCAGGCAGACCAGACCAGACCAGACCGGCAGCGGCACGGACAACGGGACAACGAACGGAGGGACAACAGACGGATCAGGATTCAGGAAGGACCGGAGACCGGCGGACGGGTCGGACCGCTTCCGAAGCCCGTATGCCGTGAGTGACCGGAACGGCGCCTGCGCGATGTTCCCCAGGGAACGCCCGGCGGACACATTTACCACGAGAGGGTTTGCCTTATGAAAGCAATGGTCAGGATTTTCGTCAACGTCATGCAGAAGTATCTGCCGGACGCCTACCTGTTCGCCGTCATTCTCACGTTTGCGGCGTTTCTTGTGGCATGGGCTCTCACCGACAAAAGCTTTATCGACGTCATCAACAGTTGGGGCAACGGACTTTGGGGCATCCTCGGCTTTGCCATGCAGATGATCCTGATCGTGGTCACGGGGCATACCATGGCCAGCAGCCGTCCGGTCAAACGCCTGCTCTCCGCTTTGGCCTCCATACCCAAGGACAATACCGGGGCCGCCATGCTCACCATCTTTGTGGCGGGCATCGCCAGCTTCATCAACTGGGGCTTCGGGCTCATCGTCGCGGCCCTGCTTGCGCGCGAACTGGCGCGCAAGGTGCAGCACATGGACTATGCCTTTGTTGTGGCCGCCGGTTACGGGGGCTTTATTGTCTGGCACGCGGGCCTTTCCGGCTCCGTTCCGCTGGCCGTCGCCACCAAGGGGCATATGGCGGAAAAACTGATCGGCATCATCCCGACCACGGATACCATGTTTTCCGCGCCCAACCTGATTATCACCGCGGTCATCGTATGCAGCCTGCCTCTGCTGATGAAACTGATTGCGCCCACCAAAGACGAAATCCGCCCTGTGGACCCGGCACTGCTGCTGGAGGCGCCGGAACCGGAAGAGCCCAAGGTGAAGACCCCGGCGCAGAAGCTGGAGTATTCCCGCATCATTACCATATTGCTGGGACTTATGGGCGTCATCTATCTGGTGCGCTATTTCTACGTCAACGGAGCGCTGAACCTTTCCCTGAACATCGTGATTTTTGTCTTCATGTGGCTGGGCATCATTATGCACGGCACACCCATCGCCTATGTGCGCGCGGTCAATGAAGCCATCAAGGGCGGGGCCGGCGTTGCCGTGCAGTTCCCCCTGTACGGCGGTATTCAGGGCATCATGGTCGGTACCGGTCTGGGCGTGATGATTGTCAACGCCTTTGTTTCCATGGCAACGGAGTACACCTTTCCGTTCTTCACCTACATCGCGAGCGGCATACTCAACTTTTTCGTGCCGTCGGGCGGCGGTCACTGGGTGGTCATGGGCCAGATATGCATGGAAGCGGCCGTCAAACTGGGCGCGGCCCCGGCCAAGGTGGCCATGGCCATTGCCTACGGCGACCAGTGGACGAACATGGTGCAGCCGTTCTGGGCCTTGCCCCTGCTCGGCATAGCCCGGCTCGGCCCCAAGGACATCATGGGCTACACGACCATGGTCATGATTTGGGCGGGCATAATCATGGGTGTGGGTCTGCTCATACCCTGGTAACAGGCATCTTTGAAACGACAACGAAAAATACGGGGGCCGGGTTATCCGGCCCCCGTCCGTAATAGTGCAAGGCACTTGGCTGCCGCGATCACAGTGAAGGACAACCCGTATGTGAAGCCGTTCTTGGTTGTCTTAAGCGTAGGTCTACAGAAAAATTGTTAAGAAAATATTGAGAGGGTCCGGGACAGCTTCAACAATCCGCCGAGGCTGAGCGTACTCGCGCAGCGGCGGCAACCATGTGTTGCAGCGACGGCCGTGCTTCGTCCCAGCGGCGCGTTTTCAGTCCGCAATCGGGGTTCACCCAGAGTTGGTCTTTGGGGATATAGAGTAAAGCTCTGCGCAGAAGTCGCGTTATTTCCTCTTCCGACGGAATGCGCGGACTGTGGATGTCGTACACGCCCGGCCCGACCGCGCCCTGATAGTGAACCTCGGTGAACGCGTCCAGCAGTTCCATGCCGCTGCGGCTCGCTTCAATGCTGATGACGTCCGCATCCATTTCGGCTATCCAGGGCAGGATGGCGTTGAATTCACTGTAGCACATATGGGAGTGTATCTGCGTGGAATCCTCCACTCCCGACGAGGCGAGGCGAAAGGCATCTACCGCCCCACGCAGGTAAATTTCCGCTTCGTCGCGGGTCAGCGGCATGCCTTCGCGCAGGGCGGCCTCATCAATCTGGATGACGCGGATGCCCGCCTTTTCCAGACTTTGCACTTCGTCGCGAACGGCCAGGGCAATTTGTTTGCAAACCTCGCCGCGCTCCAAATCGTCACGCACGAAACTCCAGCACAGAATCGTCACCGGCCCGGTCAGCATGCCTTTGACCGGCTTTTTCGTGAGTGACTGCGCGTAGAGTATCCAGTCCGTGGTCATGGGATGTTTGCGGTAGACGTCGCCGTAAATGACCGGCGGCTTTACGCAGCGGCTTCCGTAGCTTTGCACCCAGCCGTTTTGCGTAAAGCAGAACCCGGCGAGCTGTTGGCCGAAATATTCCACCATGTCGTTGCGTTCCGCTTCGCCGTGAACAAGAACGTCAAGGCCGAGCTGTTCCTGTTTTTCGATGCAGTTGCGGATTTCGCTCCGGATGGCGGCGACATAGTCCGCTTCCGAAATGCTTCCGCGTTTGTACTCCAGCCGTGTTTTGCGGATGGCGTCGGTCTGCGGAAACGAGCCGATGGTCGTCGCGGGCAGCGGCGGCAGACTGAGCCAAGCTTGGGCGGCGCGGCGTTCCGGGTAAGGGGAGCGGCGCGAAAGCATGTCCGGCGTGACGGCGGCGACGCGTTCCCGAACCGCTTCAACGCGGCCGTCGGGATGCGGTTCGGCGGGCCGCGCGGATGCGGCGTAGGCGGCCGCATCGTTGTTCTCGATAATGCCGCGCAGCGCGGACAGTTCCGCGCATTTCTGGACGGCGAAGGCCATGCGGTTCCTGATGTGTTCCGGCAGCTCCGTTTCTTCCGTCACGTCCGCAGGACAATGGAGCAGTGAGCAACTTGAGCCCAAAAGAACGCGGTCTCTGCCGAGCGCGGAAACGGCCTGCCTGATAAGCGGGACTACAGTGGAATAATTGATTTTCCAGATATTGCGCCCGTCTACGACGCCGAGGGATAGAGCCGTGTCGGCGGGAAGCGCGTTCAGAATGTCGTCGAACTGTTTCCTGCCGCGCACCATATCGACATGCAGGACAGGGCAACCGGACCCGACGGCGGTTTGCAGGTTGCGTCCGAGCGCCCCGAAGTAAGTCGTCAACATAAGTTTCGGGCAGGCCGCGTTCAGCGTTGCGTATGCTTCGTGAAAGCGTCCGCGGGCGTCATCCGGCAGAAGTTCCGTGCACAGTACCGGTTCCTCAATCTGGATGCAGTCGCAAAAGGGGGCAAGATCGGTCAGAAGGTTCACATAAGCGGAGACAACGGCATCAAGCCGCGACCACTTGAGAACGCCGCGCGGCGCTTTTGCAAGGGTCAACCAGGTAAACGGCCCGATAATCGCGGGCTTGGGCGAAAAGCCGAGTTCACGGGCCGATGCGGTGTCCGCGACGACCGGGTGCGTACCGGCGGTCCAGGGACGGTCGGAGTCGATTTCCGGCACAAGGTAATGGTAATTGGTGTCGAACCACTTGGTCATTTCCAGGGCGGCTATGTCGCGTTCCGCATTGCCGCGCGCAAGACTGAAATATCTGTCCGTGGGCGCATCGCCGAGGCACGGCGTGAAGCGCTCAGGCAGCGCGCCGAGCATGCAGGTTATGTCCAGCATGCGGTCATACAGAGAA
This sequence comes from Desulfovibrio sp., assembly GCA_031281815.1. GTDB lineage: Bacteria > Desulfobacterota > Desulfovibrionia > Desulfovibrionales > Desulfovibrionaceae > Frigididesulfovibrio. Next base: position 6,057 of record JAITEY010000261.1, read on the forward strand.
AAATCGCCGGTGCTCACATAATCAAGACCGGATTCTTTCTGTATAGTCCAGTGGCGTTTTTTCAGTTCCGTGCAGGTTGCAGAGAGGGCGTCGACGGAAAGAGCGCCGTCCCAGAAAGATTCGAGAGCCTGTTTCTGCTCCCTCCGTTTGCCGATGGAGGGAAAACCCAGGATGTGAATGCGCATGGTTGCTCCTTTCAAAAGAGGTTTGAAAGGGCAGTCCGTTCACGTAGTTCAACGGCCGGGGCGCGTTGCGCGCCCGGAACGGATGGGGCAAGTTGCCTGTACGCGAGACAGTACTGCCGTGCCGCGCCTGTCGCGGCAATTGTGACAAGTCGTCTCCCGGCTCCCGGCCCGTTCGGTGCCTCGCCTTCCCGTCCGTTTTCGGCGGACAGTGGCTTCGGCTGGATTTTGCCGGTTACGGTGGCGCGTCCGCAGCGGCTTTGCACCGCTTTCCGTTTTTATCACAATATCTGGATAAATTGATATACAAATGCGGCAAGGCTGTCAAGGCATTTTTTCGACAGAACCGGATATAGGCTGGAGAGCTTTTGATGCCGGGAAAGGCAAACTCCTCCCGATAGGCATGAGAAATGAATAACGAAAATTGCATTGTGCGTCGCCTGGCTTCCGATAGAGAAATTTATGAATCGGTCCGGCGCAATCAGTAATAACAGTGCGCAGTTTGCTCGTTCCTTGAAGGATATGTACAAGGGATATCAGGAAGTGACGGTCACGTTACGAAAAATTATCATTATTGATACAACGCGAAAATTAGGATAAATTCGCAAAGAGTTGCAGGGAGCGCCGCAAAGGCAGCGCAAAGGCAGCGGCAGTAACGGCAGCAGGCATGCCGCCGGCCCATTTCACAGGGCTGTTGTCAGCCGGGAGGACTGTATGTTTGGGTTAATTTCTTCCGCTCGCAGAAAAAAACTGGTTGAAGAAATGCGCGACATCATCCGGGCGAGCAAGGGCGTCGTGCCGGAGGGCATGGAAGGCCAAAGCCTTGAGGCGCTGCTCGCCGTCATAAAAAATACGCTGATGCGGGAGCAAGGTGCGCGCCTTGGGATTCTGAAAAGTTTGACCATGCCTTATTTGTATGTGGACGTTAACAGTATTTTGAAATTCACAAATAAACAGTGCATGCGCCTGCTTCAAATTGATGAGCCGCCGGAGAATTACTTCGGCAAAGAAGTCGGTGAAGTTTTCTATAACGAGAAAGGGCGCAAAACACTCCTTGCAAAGTGCATATCAGATGGTGATGTTTATTCAGATCAAGAATTTACAATAACATCACGCAAAGGTAATAAAGTTTTTGTGATTGCAACCCTCTTTCCGCTGTATGACAACAACGGAAATTGTTTCGGCGGTATGGGGCTGTACCAGGATATAACCGAGCAGCGCGCGATGCAGGAAAGTCTGAAAGCAAAAAATGAACACCTTCGCGCCACTGCCGACAAACTCGACGGCATAGCCCGCAATGTGGCCGTGCTGGCTGAAGATATCCTTGCTCTCGTCCGAGATACCGCTGCCGGGGTTGCGAGTCAGGCCCGACACCTCTCAGAAGTGGAACTCGCTGCCCACAACATGTATGAATCTATGCAAGCCATCGCCGTGAGCTCCACCAGAGCAAACGAAATTTCCGTTATCGCGGGCGACAACGCGCGGGAAGGCGCGGGCAATGTTGGAAAGGTTACCGCGGACATCAGCAGAATGCAGACGCTTGCGCAGGGTCTCAAGGGCGACATGACGACCCTGGAAAAAGAGGCTACGGGCATCAACAGCATCATGAACGTCATTTCGGATATTGCAGATCAGACCAATCTTTTGGCCTTAAACGCAGCCATTGAAGCGGCCAGAGCAGGTGATGCCGGGCGGGGGTTTGCCGTGGTCGCCGATGAAGTTCGCAAACTCGCCGAAAAAACCATGACGGCGACAAAAGACGTTTCCGAAACCATCCGTCGGATACAGCAAAGCACCAAGACCAGCGCCGAGACTGTGGACAAAACCGTCGCGACCATCGGCCGGAGTATGGAGCGTACGCGCGACTGCGGGGTTTCTCTGGAACAGATTGTAGAGAACGCCCGTCGGACCGCGGAACAGATAGACAATATCGCTTCCGCCGCGGGACAGCAGTCGACGGTCGGCGAGCAGATTGTCAGCGCAGTGAATCGCTGTTCCGCCGACTCCAAAGATATAGACCGGCGCATGTCCGACTGCCTGGACAGCCTCCGTCGCCTCGAAGAACTGGTAAAAAATATTGATGTGTTGTCCACTGACCTCGTGAAAAGCCTGTAGATGTCGAGTTAAGGCACCAAAAAAGGGAGCTTCTCATGCAACTTTCGACAAGACGAAATTTCCTCTGTCTGGGCGGTATTGCGGCCGCTCTGGGGATGGTGTTCAGAGCGTCGCCCGCTTACGCCGCGGATGCGGAGACCGACTCTATGTGGATGTCCGCTCTCACAGCTATTCAAACTCGCCGGAGCATTCGACTCTATACAGAGCAACCGGTCGACGACAAGAGCATCAAAACCCTGTTGGCGGCCGGTATGGCCGCGCCGAGCGCAGGCAACGAAAGGCCGTGGGAATTTGTCGTAATCCGTAACCCGGAAACTCTGACCCAAGTCGGCAGCATAAATAAGTATGCCGCGTATGCAAAAAAAGCACCGGTGGCCATTCTCACCTGTGTGAACACCGAGCGTGAAAAATTTCCCGGCAACGGTATTGTGGATGTTGCGGCCTGCACACAAAATATACTGTTGGCAGCGCATGCGATCGGTCTGGGCGCGGTGTGGACCGGCATTTACCCTGAGCAGGATCGCATAGAAGCCTTCCGCCTTCTGTTGGACATTCCCGAAAAGGTCATCCCTCTGGCACTCGTAGTTATCGGACACCCCCGACCCAGGGCACCGCGGGAAGATCAAGACCGATTCGACGCAACCCGTGTACACGTCGAAAAATGGTAATCCCGTGAGTGTAATACACCACTTCCCGGCACGGTTAAACCACAATGTGAGTCAGCGGCTGGAGTCATTGTGATTGAGAAATATTGTGAGGTAGACAGACAATGAACCTCGACACATCTACATCACCTGCTGATTCTGGAAAGACAAAAAAATCTTCACGGAGAAAAATTAAATCTGCCCGCAGCATTATTCCTCTGCTCATAGTGGCGCTTTTTTTCGGATACCGACAAGTCTCCAGAGAACTGGAAAAAAAAGCACAACAACGGGAAGAGTACGCAATCGAGGCATCGGTGAGAGAAATCACGAAACAAGCTGAAAAAAAGAGGATGCTGAAAGACTTTTATTCCGATTTACCGAAAGATATTATCGCCGCCTTTGCAGAGCAGAGAGATAATCCAGCCATCAACAGAATCGTTGGAGCAGCCTTTGAGGATTCTACCATATATATAAACGCCGTTCACCAAGTACTCCAAGACGGTGAACACAAGGTAGCCCTGCAAGCCGCGTTGCTCTATTGTAGTGAGATAGACGATTCGAAGGAAAGAAATAAGAAGGAGCATTCCTCTATGGGTGCCTGTCTGGAAAAATTCGGGTTTAAGACCGCTGTGGCAGGTGATCAACTGACGATAACGGCCGGCGGCGAACAGTCTGAAAAAGCCTCTGCCCGGCAGGCTCAAGGAGATTAAAGCTGTTCAACTTTGAAAATGTATATCTCCAGTGAGTTGGGGCGGCCTAGTACCCTGTGTCATTTAAAACTATACAAATATTTCAAGCCGTACTATATTGGAGTCATCTTACAAAGACGGAGGTGACTTCATATGAGAGGAAAGCATATAACACTTGAACTGAGCGCGACCGCACGCAGCGAACTTGAGAAATTC
>JAITEY010000281.1 GCA_031281815.1 Desulfovibrio sp.
CGAACACCAGCACGGGGGCAAAAGGCGTTGAAACCCGCAAGCCAAAGTCTGAAAAAGCAAGACTATGTTTGAATTTTCCTACTCTTCCAATTCATTGAAATATCAAGAAAACCAAACCAAGCCTTGCTCCTTTTTTGCTCCACTCACACCGCAAAAAATGACTTTTCACGAGTTTTCATTGATACATAACTATCTAATATTTTTGTAAATGGTCACTCACTCGTAAGCATAAAAATGCCTCTCAAGTGAAATCATTTCCCCCGGCAGAGTCCGGGACAGAGTCCCGGCCGCCGGAGGCGTATAGACCGACATTGCAATGTTTCAATGTTCGGCCTTACGCCTGCTCAGGCCGACGGTCAGGGGCGTTCCCGGCGCGCGAGCCAGGGCTTTTCCTCGCCGCGCCGCAGGCGGCGGATGTTGTCGCGGTGCGCCCATACGACCAGGGCGGCGATGCACAGGGCAAAGGGCACACTCCCCGGAGGTCCGGAAAACAGCAACAGGACCGGCAACAGGCCGACCAGTACCAAGGATCCCGCGGAAACAAAGCCGCTTTTCCAAATGGTCAGGATGCAGGCCGCTCCGGCAAGGATCAAGGCCCCCGGCGCAAGGGCCAGAAAGACCCCGACCGTGGAGGCGACGCCCTTGCCGCCGTGAAAACGCAGAAAACAGGAAAACATGTGTCCGAGCACAACGCAGGCGCCGATGCGGTACGCCGCGCCGTAATCGCCGGAGGACGCCGTAAAAAGAACGGGCAGGCAACCTTTGAGCAGGTCGCAGGCCAGCGTCAGCAAACCCCACCGGAAACCGCACAGCCGGGCGACATTGGTGGCGCCGACGTTGCCGCTGCCGCCCCGGCGCGGGTCAATGCCCTTGAACACGCAGGCGATGAGCAGCCCGAAGGGCACGGAACCGATGCAATACCCGGCCGCCGCCGGCAGGACAAAATCCGCGAAAGTGCTCATGCCGGTCCTCTGCGTCAGGCTTCAGCCGATTCCAATAGTTGAATTTCCCCGGTCAACGGGTTGATTTTACCGAGGCGCACCTTGAGACGCATGCCGGGGTATATTTTTTCATCGAACTGCCTGCGTCGGCCGCGCACCGACAACTGCGCCCAAGGCAGCGCGGCGACGGCGAAGTTTTCGTTTTCTTCGGCGACGACGGCATCCCACCACTTCTTATCCCCATGCTGACGGAAAAACAAGAGTTTCCAGTAGCGCGGGCGCAGACGCTGCACCTGGCCGGCGGCCTCGGCGCGGGCCGAAAGCAGGGGAAGCAGGGCGAGGGTTTCTTCCCGGCTCTGGGGCGGTCCGAGGGGGCAGATAGGATTTTCCCGCAGCAGGAAGCGCGTGATTTGGCCCTGATTGAAGAGGTCCGTATAACGCCGCAAGGGGGAGGTGACCGTCGCGTAGGCGTCGAGGCCGAGTCCGGCGTGGCGTTTGGCCTCGCATTCCAGCGTTGCGGGCGGCAGGGAGCGGATTACGCGGGCGAGGTCCTGGGGTTCGCTCCAGACGCCTGCGAACTCGCGCGGCAGGGCGACGTTCTGGGTGCGGTAGAACAGGGGGAGGGCGTGTTCCCGGCCCCATACGGCGGCCGTCCTGTTGCAGAGCACCATCACTTCTTCCACAAGCATGTGCGACAAGGGGGCATGCGGGCCGGGGACGATGTCGACGCGCACACCGTCTTCGTCTTCCGACAGCAGCAGGTCCGGGTCCGGACGTTCGGTAATTACCGCTCCGGCGGCAATGCGCGCGCGGCGCAAGACCTGGGCCAGAGCCGAGGCGTTGCGCAGCATGGAGGCGTGGGGCGCGACTTCGGCCGCAGGCGGCGCGGCGTTTTTCCGCTGTTCTCCGTCGAGCAGCGCCGTCTCGCAGCTTGCCGGGTCGAGGTTGGCGGCGGGGCGCACCAGACGCAGTTCGGGCTCGGCGTCAAGTATCACGCCTTGGTCGGAAAGACGCACGGCGATGACCAGCGCGGGACGGAACAGTCCTTCGTCCAGGCTGAACAGGGCGCGGCCGACGGCCGACGGCAGCATGTGTTCGTTGCCTTCCGGCAGATACAGGCTGGCGGCGCGCTTCTGCACCGCCTTGTCCAGGGGACCGCCGAAGGGCCAGACGGCGGCCGGGCAGGCCAGGGCCGTGCGCAGCAGAAAGACGCCGTCCTTCAGTTCCACATGCAGGGCATCGTCGCGGTCCGCGGCGCCGGCGGCGTCCACGCTGACGTAGGGCGTATCGTCGTGTTCCAGGCGCCCGGCAAGACGCTCCGCCGCCCTGACCAGCTCCCCGCATTCGCCGGCAAAATCCCGCGCCCAGTCTTCGCCCCGTTCGTAGCCTATGCGGTCGAGGAGGAAAGTGTAATGTTCGGGAACCAGGCCCCAGCTTTCGGCCAGAATCAGGGCCAGTTGCGGCATGTCCGGCAGCCCTTTGACCAGCGCTTTCCAAAGCGCGGCCTCGTCGGTCTGCTCGGGCTCGGCCGCGCGGGCGAGAAGCATGGCCTTGAGCCGGTCGCCCAAGCCGTCGTCGGCAAATTCCTCAGGCGGTTCCGGCGGCGCTTCGCCGCGTTTTCGGTTGCGGGTTTCCCAAAGCTTGTGGAAAAAGCGCGCCCCGGCGGCGGCGGCAACTTCGCGCAGGCGGTTGCTTTCCGCTTCAGCAAGGCGTTTATCGACGGTCGCGCGGTCAAAGACCTCGAAATCCGGGGGAGAAAAACGAAAGTAGGCTTTGGCCGAGAGCAGCACATGCCCGAGGGCGGCTTCGCGGTCTATGTCCGCGTCCGTCCACAACAAGCCGGCCAGCCATTCGGTTGAAGCCCTGGCAACTTCGCCTTGCGCCAATTCCCAAAGTTCCAGAACGGAGATATCCGCGGCTGCGGCGTCGCGCAGGGCGCGGTGTTCCTCCATGGCCTCGTCCATGCGCTGCCTGGAAAGTCCTGTCCCGAGAAAAGGCCCGGACCAGGGCAACAGTCTGGACGGGGGCAAGGTGAGTTCCCGTTTGGCGATGGAGTACAGGCGCAGGCGGTCGTTGCGGGCTTCCAGCACCAGGGCGGGCACGGGGCTGTTGCCCTGCATGAATTCCACAAGACAGCCTTCGGACGGAAAATGGACTTTAGCCGCTGTCATCGCCGGGTTCCACGGCTCAGTGTCTGAACGAGCGCCGGCCGGTGAAGACCATGGCGACGGGCGGGCAGACTTCGTTCACGGCGGCAATCACTTCGGCGTCGCGCAGGGAGCCGCCGGGCTGGGCGACGGCCGTCACGCCCTGTTCCAGCGCCGCATCGACGCCGTCGCGGAAGGGGAAAAACCCGTCGGACACGAGCACCGAGCCCGCAAGGCCGCCTTTGGCCGCTGCTGCTGCTGCCTCGGCACGAGCGAGCAATGCGGCGGAGCTCGCGTTCACGGCCGCGTCTTTTCTCACTTCGTACAAGGATTTGCCGCATTCCGCGAAGACCAGCATATCCATATACTTGGTGTATGCCTTGTGAATCGTCAGCTCAACGCAGCCCACCCTGTCCTGTTCGCCGGTGCCTATGCCCACGGTCGCGCCGTCTTTGGCGAAAATGACGGAGTTGGAGGACACGCCGGACTCGACGGCCCAGGCGAAGAGCAAATCCTCGGCTTCGGCCGGGGTAGGCATGCGCGCCTCGACGACGTTGCCGTCCTTTTCCGCCCGCGCGGGCAGGAAGTCGTTCACCGAGCGGATACTGTTTGAGAAGCCGCGTTGCAGGATCAGTCCTCCGTCGCTCAGGGATTTGATGTCGAGAACGGGGATGCGGGAGAATGTTTCCAGTTCGGCCAGACCGGGTATGCGCAGGATGCGCAGGTTTTTGCGTTGTTTGAGGATTGCGGTCGCGCCCGACTCAAAGTCCGGGGCGGCGACCACCTCGAAATACGAGGCGTTGATCAATGTTGCGGCATCGACGTCCAGGGGGCGGTTGACGACCACCGTGCCGCCGAAAGCGGCGATGCGGTCGGCGCGTTGCGCGCGTGACAGGGCTTCCGCGATGCCCGCGTCGGTCCAGGCGGCTCCGCAGGGATTGTTGTGTTTGATGATGAGGGCGGCGGGTCCGGCGTGCAGGTATTGCAGGATGCTTATGCCGTTGTCCACGTCCGTGAGGTTGATTTTGCCGGGATGTTTGCCCGCCTGGAGCATGTTCTCCTCGTTCAGCGCGGACACCAGTCCGTGCCCCGGGCCTTTGCAGCGCACGCCCCCGATGCTCGGCGCGCCTTCCGCGGCCTCGTACAGGGCGGCCGGCTGGTCCGGGTTCTCGCCGTAGCGCAGGCCGCGCCGTTCGCCGCCGATGTCCCAGGAGCGGCGGCGGTAGACAATGCGCGCGTCCCCGAATTCCAGGGTAATGTTGTCCGGAAAATCATCCCGGACAATGGTTTTGTATATGTCGTCACGTTTGTTCACAGCATTTCCCAAGGGCTTGTTTGATTGCAGATACGCCGGTCGCAATCGCAAACCATACGGAAAATTTTTTATTATGTCTAATTCGTTTTCTACGGGAAATCGCGCCGGCGCGGTTTTGCGCGGGCCGGGACGGCGGGAGCGGGGTCGGTCTTTGCAGGATCGGGCCGGGGAAACGCGGCGGACCGTTTTGCCCGGATCCGAAGCGGCGGAGCGCGGTTCTGCCTTTACGGGAGCCGGCCGAGGAAGCGCAGCAGGCCGTCCAGGATAGTGTACGGGTGCGGCGGGCAGCCGGGTATGAACAGATCCGGCCGGATATGGCTTCCAACTCCTTCGGCTTGCTGAATATTGGGCGAAGCGGGCAGCGAACGGAACAGTCCTCCGGAAATCGCGCAGGCGCCGACGGCGATCACGACCTTGGGTTCCGGCACGGCCTCGACGCACAACCGCAGGGCGTCGCGCATGTTGCGCGGCACAGGACCGGTGAC
>JAITEY010000009.1 GCA_031281815.1 Desulfovibrio sp.
AGAGAGCGCAGCAGGTTCTCCGCCGTTTCCGCATCGCCCCCGGCGCGGTAGTACTCCGCAAGACAGCGGTAAGCCGCGTCCCGAAAGGGAGACTCCACGTCACGCAACAGCCTGTCGAGGAACCTGAAACAGCGCTCCCTGTCGCCGACAAGCAGGCAGTATCGCGCGGCAACGGCCCAGACCGGGGCAATGTCGTGGTAGCGCAGGCAGCGTTTCAGCACCTCACCTGCCGCCTGCTGTTCGCCCCGCGCTATATGGCCGGCAACGGCATCAAGGAATTCCGCGCAGGCAGCCCGGCAGTCCTTGAGGTACAGCGTCAGGGCCTCGGGAGACGTCCTCCCGGCCCGCTTTTGCCGGGTACGCAGCTGCAGGACGGCGTTATCCGGCCTGCCGGGCTCCAGAGCCTGGGCGGCAAACTCCCTTAATGCCTCGGGACCGCGCCGGCGCACGCCGTCCTTGTTCAACGTCGGCCTTCCCCGCTTGATTTTCTTTTTGAATTCTTCAAAGGACTTGAAGTAGTAATGGTTGATCTGCACGGTTTTCGCCGTGTGGTAGGACCGGTAAGCCGCCACCGGCACCTTGTCTTCGTTCACGCAGCAATATCCCGGCCGGTACAGGAAACTGTGCGGCGTGAATACCCCTGCGGTCACGGCCGGGCGCACTATGGATTTTATGTGCGTGTCGTCTCGAATCACCCGCGTGTAATGTTCAAGCACGCCGCCTTCCGGTTGCCGCTCATGACCGTTGGAGCCGAAGACCTTCCAGTGGATGCCCAAGGCGCCGCAATCCCGGTATTTGTCCAGCAGGTCGCGGATATCGTCGCAGCCTTTGGGCACTATGAATTCGTCGATGTCGATAAACGCCGTCCATACCGCGTCCGCGCCGTGAACAGCAAGGCAATCGGCGTAGGCGGCGAGCTGCTGCTCGACTTCCGAAGGAAACTCCGCGACCGTGACCAGCCCCGCATGCACAAGCCCGTGCAGCGTATCCTGCACGGGGACGGCGCTGCCGTTGTCGTAGAGATAAATGTGCTCAAAGCCTATGCCGAGGTGGTATTCCGCCCACTCCACGAGATAGGGGGTTTCATCCTTGGCAACGGCGCATATCGAAGCGTAGTAAGACATCCGTTTTACCCGGCGGCTTGAAGCCCGTTCGTCAAGCCGCCGAAATCCATCGTCAATGCTGCCACAGCATCTCATTATACTTGGGCAGAGGCCAGACGGCGTCGTCCACGATACCCTCCAGGGCATCGGCGTATTCGCGGCATTCGGCTATGAGGGGCAGCAGCTTGTCGCGCGCAGCCTCGGCCCGGATTTCCACACCGTCCATGGCATCCAGTTCTTCATGCACGGCGTCCAGGGCATCCAGAGCCTTGAGCAGACCTTCCGTCTTGCCGTCGAGCATGGACTGATGCCGGGCCAAGGCGGGGTAGCCGGACTGCTTGGCCGATACGGCATAGGCGGCTGTTTCCGCCGCGAATTTGACGGCGGCGGGCAGGATAACCGAGCGCCCCATGACCTGGGTGAGCTTGGTTTCCACATGCACATCCTTGATATAGTTCTCAAGCAGCACTTCCTGACGGGCCAGCAGTTCCCGCTCGTTCAGAATGCCGTGGCGCAGAAAGACCTCCTTGACTTCCTTGTTGCTGTATTGCAACACGGCGCCGACGGTATCCTTGAAATTGGGCAGCCCGCGCCGCTCCGCCTCGGCCTGCCATTCCTCGGCGTAGTTGTTGCCGTTAAAGATGATGGGGCTGTGTTCCTTGAACAGCCTGGAGAGCAGCGCCTGCACGGCGGTGTTCAGCTTTGTGCCCTTCTGCACTTCTTTTTCCAGGTCCGTGGCGATGTCGTCCAGGGCGCAGGCCACGGCCGCGCTCAGGGCGATGTTCGGGGGGGCTATGGACTGGGAAGCGCCCACGGCCCGGAATTCAAACTTGTTCCCGGTAAAGGCGAAGGGACTTGTGCGGTTGCGGTCCGTGCTGTCCTTGGGCAACTTGGGCAGAGAGGACACACCGATTTCCATGAGGTCACGGCTTGTCGCGCCTGTCTTGCCTGAGCCGCTCCGGCCTTCGGCTATGGATTCGACGATTTCCGTGAGCTGCTCGCCGAGAAAAACGGAAAGGATGGCCGGAGGGGCTTCGTTGGCGCCCAGACGATGGTCGTTGCTCGCGCCGACCACGCCGAGGCGCAGGGCGACGGCATGTTTATGCACGGCGCGCAGGACAGCGGCCAGGAAAACCAGGAACTGGGCATTGTCGCGCGGGGTGCTGCCGGGTTCGAGCAGGTTGTTGCCGTCCGAATCGCACAGGGACCAGTTGTTGTGTTTGCCGGACCCGTTGATGCCCGCAAAGGGCTTCTCGTGCAGCAGACAGGCGAAGCCGTGCTCGGCAGCCGTATTGCGCATGATCTGCATGGTCAGCATGTTGTGGTCCACGGCAATATTCGCGGATTCAAACATGGGCGCGATTTCAAACTGGCCGGGCGCGACTTCGTTGTGCCGGGTGCGGGCCGGGATGCCGAGGGCCAGCAGTTTTTCTTCCACATCGGTCATAAAGGCGATGACGCGCGGGCTTATGGCGCCGAAATACTGGTCTTCCAACTCCTGTCCTTTGCACGGTTTGGCGCCGAACACGGTGCGCCCGGAAAGCTGAAGGTCCGTGCGCAGATTGTAGTAGCGGCGGTCGATCAGAAAATATTCCTGCTCGGAACCGACCATGGCGTCCACCTTGAACGCCGAGTTGTTCCCGAACAGCTTCAGAACGCGCAGGGCCTGCCGGGATACGGCGTTCAGGGCGCGCAACAGGGGCGTCTTGCTGTCCAGGGATTCGCCCGTGTACGAAATGAACACGCAAGGTATGTACAAGGTCTTGCTCGATCCGTTCGCGATAAGAAAGGCCGGACTGGTGGGGTCCCAGGCCGTGTAGCCGCGCGCTTCAAAGGTCGAGCGGATGCCGCCGGAAGGAAAGGAGGACGCGTCCGGCTCACCCTTGATCAGCATCTTGCCGGAAAATTCGGAAAAAATCCGCCCCCCGCCCAAAGGGGAAGGCGTGAGAAAGGCGTCGTGCTTTTCCGCCGTCGCCCCCGTCAAGGGCTGGAACCAGTGCGTATAATGCGTCGCGCCGCGCTCAAGAGCCCAGTCGCGCATGGCGCCGGCTATCACATCGGCATCGCTCTCCTGCAGGGCTTCCCCTCCCGATACGGACTGTTCAAGGCGGGCGAAGACGTTTTTGGGCAGGCGTTCACTCATGACTTTCAAGCTGAAAACATCGCGGCCGAAGAGTTCCGAAGGTGAGGCTCCCGACGCGGCGGGAACCCGGGGTTTTTCGGCGGCCACGGCGGCTCGTATGGTATTGCGCAACGTGGAAGGCATAAACGCTCCTTGCATGGTTTGCGCCCGGCTCGGGCATGTACGGCAGGTGTGTATGTTCAATCCCCATCCGGCTCCGTCCGCCGGATGTTTCCGCCCCGGCTGTCGCAAGCCGGGCGGGTTGCCTCCCCCGCACGCGCCGGCAGGTTTCCGGCGGTCCGAAATCGGCAGTCGGAATTTAGCAACTTTCGTGCAAAGCGCAATCGAAAGCCGCCGTCATCTTCCCGCAGCCGCCCCCGCAGCCCGATAACGCCGTCATGCCCGATCTGCCGAGCGCGCCGCGCTTCCCTTCCGCGTCGGCAAAAAAAGACATTCCGGTATGTTTTCATCACGTTTGTTGCATAAATGTGGATTCGCCTCCGTTTGCTTTGCGGGCGCTTTTAGGGTATCCACAGGCGGCTTCATGCGGAAGACGCATCCGGGGCTTTGCCGGGAGCGGCAGGCGATGCAAAGCGGAGGCGCATCCGGGATTTTGCCGGAAACGGTCCACCGCCCGTGTATTCCGATTCCGGAAAGACTGCAACAGGATGCCGAAATCGGCATCAGGCGCGCGGGAATAGTATGGCTGAACAGGCATTGCTGATGTTGGACGACGGAACCTGTTTCGAGGGCGAAGCCTGCGGTGCGGCAGGCGAAACCCTGGGCGAAACCGTTTTCGTCACGGGCATGGCCGGATACCAGGAGAGCATCACCGACCCTTCCTATTACGGGCAGATCATGGTCTTCACGGCCGCCCATCTCGGCAATTACGGCGCGAGTCCCCTGGACGACGAAGCCCTGAAGCCTCTGGCCGCCGGCGTTGTTTTCCACGAGCTGTTCAGACAGGACGGGAACGGAGTATTTCCGCACTGGCGGGCCGTGGAATCCCTGGACGCCATGCTCAAGCGCAACGGGATAACCGGCATTACCAATGTGGACACCCGGTCGCTGGCCCTGCACCTGCGCGACCACGGCTCGCGCAACGGCATCATCAGCGCCCTGGACCGCGACCGCGCTTCGCTGCTGCGCAAGGCGCGGCTGTGGCCGTCCATGCAGGGCAGGGACCTGGCCCGCGCAGCGGGCGCCGGGCCGGTGCGGGACTATGCGCCGACCGAGGACGACCTGCCCGTCCCCGATCTGCATGCGGCGCTCATCGACTACGGGGCCAAGCGTTCCATTGCCGTCCGGCTGGCCCGGCAGGGCATGAAGGTCACCATCATGCCGGCGACGGCAAAAGCCGATGAGGTGCTTGCGCTCAGGCCGGACGGCGTGTTGCTCAGCAACGGTCCCGGCGACCCGGAGCCGTGTTCCTATGCTGTGGACTGTATACGCGGCCTGCTCGGACGCCTGCCGATTTTCGGCATCTGCCTGGGGCACCAGCTTCTCGGTCTGGCCTTGGGCGGACGCACCTACAAACTGCCTTTCGGGCATCACGGGGTCAACCATCCGGTTCTGGACAGGGGCAGCGGGCGTGTGGAAATCACCAGCCAGAACCACGGCTTCTGCGTGGACCCGGACAGTCTGCCGCCCGGAGCGGAGGCCACGCACGTCAACCTGAACGACGGCACCCTTGAAGGCTTGCGGCTCAACGATAAGCCGGTTTTTTCCGTGCAGTTTCACCCTGAAGCGACGCCCGGCACTCACGATGCCGGCGGGCTTTTTGCACGCTTCCGCGCGATGATTCTGGAACACAAGGGACGTGGAAAGGAGGGCGCGTACCGTGCCCAGGCGTGACGACATACACAGCGTGTTGGTTCTCGGCTCCGGCCCCATCATCATCGGGCAGGCCTGCGAGTTCGACTATTCCGGTACCCAGGGCTGCA
>JAITEY010000094.1 GCA_031281815.1 Desulfovibrio sp.
GAAAGTCTGCTGAGTTGCGTCAAGCTCGGCAACAGTCCGGGCTCACGCTCAAAGAAACGCCGCCACCGGCAAAACGAAGAATATTCCAAGCCGAAATTCGAAGTGTATTCCTTCTGAGACAGGCCGCTTCTTGACCACTCCACTACATGGCTATGCCAAAATTCGCGTTGCTGCCGCCGCGTCTTACGCCGAGCTGATTCCATATCCGGCACCGCCTTGAAGGCCACCATGGCGGTTTTTTTAAGCTTGGGAAGATGCGGATAAAACGACGCTTACAAAGAGATCATGAATGGGCTGGGTGTGCCTGAGCCTGGGCGGAAAGACTACGCAATGAGCTTATTGTAGTACGAAATCGGGGGGGTGTTGATTTTATAATATACTGTAATTATTGAATTTATATGCTCAAAACTGTCAAAGTTCGGACGCCCTTATCGTTTCTCATAAGTATAATATCCGGCTTTGACAACAGTTGTGTCCAGCTTGAGATTGCATTTCTCTGGATGGTATCAATATGGTTGCAGAAATGTTTTGGAACACAAAATAGCGTGACTTTAATCTTCTGATTTTTTACAGGTATAAACGTTTTATTTACAGATACTTGCGTGTAGTATTTTATATCCTCCAGCATTATTTGGTTTTTTCCCTATCCGCGAGTAATCAAAAAGCAATTCCGGTTTTTCCAGATATCTTTTTCCAATTGGAATCTTTTCCGATAAGTCATTTCTTACAAAGATACAATTTCCTGTATGACATACAAGAATATAGCCTTTTTCATTGCCGACGCGGAGCGTTGAAGCAAAACTATTACCTTGAAATGCCGGCAAGTTGTGCCTTGAAAATTTCCCAGGAGGTATTGATGAATTTATCTTAATAATAACAATTTTAGGGTTATATTGTGAAAGATTTTCCCATATATCTAAACCAAAGGAATCAATATTTATACTTAATATGTCGAAATCATGTGGCAGCGTTTTATACTCCTGAAGAACATTATCTAAAGAATTCTGTGAATGTTTATTCTTGTCAATCATTTTATTTATTGGCGTAATTGTTTTAAACCTTGATGCTGTATTGAGTAGTTCTGCAAAATTCTCTGGATTTCCTTCAATGTACAATGCATTCCAATTATATTGTTCAACAAGTAAAAATGTATTTGAACAATATACCCCATCCCATGCTCTAAATTCTACACAGTACTTTCGGTTAATATCAGTTGATTGTCCATGAATATCTATTTTCTTTAAAATATATTCAAGGACACCATCCTCGCCATTTTGTGAAAAAATATTTTTTTTATAGTAATCCAACGATAAAGCTTTATTTTGAGGTTGTATTTTCGACCAGTACCATGAACCGGCAAGGCGATTTTCCGTAGCTTTTTTGATACATTCATGTAAATAAGCGCTGTTTGTTTCTGCCTTTGCGAGGATCGACCTCTGCTCATAGTTGGGCTTTTCATCTTCTGAAATCGACTCTCCAATGTATGCCCAGCCGAGCCTGGGGATAGGGAACGGCCTACGGCCTGCCTCGTGCCGCAAAAAGGCATCGTGAATCACGGCATCATATTTCGCATATGGATAGATATACTCTGCCAAAAAATATTGATCTGCCCCATATTCCTTGCCGACTCCGGCTACAGCAAGCAATTCCTCTATATTGCGCAGTGCTTCGGCTCTCACACCCCACATTCCAGCGAATATGGGATTATTGTGCCAGGGGTGATCGCGCATGATATGAAATGTTTTGCCGCTTTTCAGCCATTCATACACCGCTGCGACTTCTCTGGCAGACAGGCGAGAGTCAGCGTCTCGAAAAACAGCAATCTCCACATCAGGGTCCGCTGCCGCAAGAAACCGCCAGCACATTGCAGATGCATCTTCGAAACAATCATTTTTATATATTACTTCTGCTCCATGATATGTAAGCGATTTGATAATAGCTGGCGGTACTGATTTTCCTACATAAAATCTTGCTTTCCATTCATTTGGATAGTATTGATATATAGTTTCGACATTACGGAGTGCACCCTCAAGATATTTTATTTTTTTTCCATAAAGTGAATAAGATATAATTTTTTTCATATATATAATCCTTCTCTATAATAATTTTTTAAGTAAAGTAATTCTTCATAATCTTTACTTCGTAATACATCACTCAATATATAAGTCAAAAATACATTTATTCAAAGATAGCATGCCGATTTTGAATAAAAATATTCCAGCGTCCGCGTCAGCCCTTCTTTAAGCGAAACTTTCGGCTCCCAGCCCAGTTCCTCCCGGATGCGCGCGTCGTTTGCATAAAAGTCGCCGATATCAATTTTCTTGCGTTCAGACGGGAACTCTTTCAGAATATACTCTCCGCCGCCGTGCGCTGCGGCGAGCAGCGCGTCCGCCAGTTCCCGCAGACCGACAACCGCGTCCCCGCCCAGATTGTAAACGCGGCCGTCCGCGCGGGGAGCGGCCGCCGCAAGCAGCATGGCGTCTACGCAGTCGTCCACATAGGTAAAATCGCGCAGTTGTCCGCCGCCCCAGACCTCAAAGGCTTCACCTTCCAGGAGACGGCGTATCCATATCCCGAGAAAGGTCTGGCGGGCATCCTTGATGCGCATGCGCGGGCCGTAGGTGTTGGTGAGACGCAGCACCGTCGAGCGGACGCCGTATACCGCATGGTACAGCAAGTGGTAGCGCTCCCCGGCCGCTTTGTGGATGCCGTTGACGTCCACCGGACGCACGGGGTGTTCCTCGTCGACGGGGAGGTACTCCGGCCGGCCGTATATCTGGCGGGTCCCGGCGAAGACGAGCTTGACGCCGGAGTTGTGCTTGCGGCAGGCCTCAAGGATGGACAACTGCGCTTTGACGTTGATTTCCAAATCCGTAAACGGATCGGCCATGGAATCCATGTGGCTCGTCTGTCCGGCAAGATTGAAGAGGAAATCCTTCCCCTGCACCAGATAGCGCACGGCATGAGGATCGCGCACATCCGTGATGTTCAGGTCGACTCTGTCCCGAAATCCTGCAAGATTGGCGAGATTGCCGCCGTATTCGGGAATCAGGCTGTCGGCAAGCGTGACGCGGGCGCCCATGTCCACAAGCCGCCCGGCAAGCGTGGAGCCGATAAAGCCCGCGCCTCCGGTGATCAACACCTCGGCGCCGTAAAAATCCATCACGCTCACCTTCCCTTTGCCTTTCGGGTACGCGCCCAGGCGCGCACGGCATCAATGACGCGGTCCACCGCCTCGTCCTCAAGCTGCGGAAACATGGGGAGGCTGACCACTTCGTCCATAATGCGCTCCGTTACGGGAAGACCGTCAGGCGGGATCGGAAGCCGCCCCCGGTACGCGGGCTGCAGATGCGCAGGCCGCGGGTAGTGGACGGCGGTGCCTATGCCCCTGTCCCGCAAAAATTCCCTGAAAGCGTGTTGTTCGGGGCAACGCACGACATAGAGGTGGAAAACCGGTTCGACCCAAGGCATGGCCGCAGGCAGAAGCAGGCCGCAGCCGGACAGACCCTCGGCGTAGCGCGCGGCAATGCGCCGGCGGGCTGCGTTGTCGGGGTCCAGATGCTTCAGTTGCACGTTCAGCACGGCCGCCTGCACCGGGTCAAGGCGGCTGTTGACGCCCGGCTCGACGCTGATGCGCTGTTCGTTCCAACCGTATTGCCGCATGGCCGACAGTGCCTCGGCCAAGCCCGGATCCCGTGTCGCGACGGCTCCGGCGTCGCCCAGAGCGCCCAAATTCTTTGTCGGGTAAAAGCTGAACGCGGCAAGGTTGCCGAAGGCGCCGACCTGCCGGCCTTTATACCGCGCTCCGTGGGCTTGGGCGCAATCCTCCACAACGGCAAGGGCATACTTGCGCGCAACGGCTGTGACGGCATCCATATCACAGGGGTGCCCGTACAGATGTACGGGAATCACCGCCGCGGGCGTGAGATCCGGCCGCGTCTCCAGCAGATGCACGACGCTTGCTTCCAGGGATTCCGGGTCCATGGTCAGGGTTGCAGGGTCAATGTCCGCCGGCGCCGGAACAGCGCCGGCCCGCTCTACGGCGGCCACCGTGGCGACGGCAGTATGGGAGACCGTAAACACGGCCTTGCCCGCTCCCACGCCCAGGACGCGCAGGGACAGTTCCAACGCGTCGGTGCCGCAGGCGCAGCCGACCGCACGGTCAAGGCCGAGGTAGTCGGCAAAAGCGCGCTCAAAGGTTTCCACTTCCCCGCCGAGAATATAGTGTCCGCTGTCGAAAACGCGCCGGACGGCCTTCAAAACGGCACGTTTGCGCAAGGCGCAGGCGGCATGGGGATCGGCAAAGGGGATAAAGGGAGCGGACATGGGTACTGAGGGGGAAAAGGTCATGTTCCGGAATTGTTGGATCCTGCGGACTTGAACGACGGATTCATTGAGAACTGCAACATCGACGTCTGTCCGCAGTATAACACTTAGGAGTTGTTCATTGATTATCTTAACATTTATGCTATAGGATCCCTATAATTCCGCTGTGGATAGGGAGTAATCT
The DNA here is from genome assembly GCA_031281815.1 of Desulfovibrio sp. GTDB lineage: Bacteria > Desulfobacterota > Desulfovibrionia > Desulfovibrionales > Desulfovibrionaceae > Frigididesulfovibrio. The sequence continues at coordinate 4,511 of JAITEY010000094.1, forward strand.
GTAAATGTTATTTATAAATAATTCCTTAATTGAGAATTGCAACTAAATTTTGAAACCCATAAACTTCCTGCAACACTATTGACTCATTGTCTATCGGTATCATGCCGTCAGGGAGAAGTCTGTACCATGAATAACCCGGAAGAGCCCGCTTGAGTTTATAATCGGCTTTTACAGTCTGTATATCGCCTTTAGTCGCAAGATTACCGTCAATATACGCAAGTCTGTCCTCAATGACTTCCCGCATAGTGTCGGCTTGAACTTTCGCCTGCTGTTCCGAGACGCCTGCGGCAATCAATTTTTCACAATATCCAAGCGTGTCGAAGGTGGTCGCAACCATGATAACCTCGCTTTCAGCCTGCATACTGTACGGGTGCTAGTCGCCGTGTCCAGACCCTTTTCGCGTTTTTATTTCTCATGCCCGGTCTGGAGAAGGGTTTATTCGGGCTCTCAGTGTTGAACCGGCTTCCATGCTTTTTACAGGCTGTATCTTCCGCAGAAACGTCCGGGTCGCCCGTCCGGACATCTGCCGCTTCCACGGCGTGCGGGGAAATCTTGCCGGCCGCTTGTTCTTGATATTTTCCTCTGTTATTACAAGTTGTTGACATTATAACTCCGGTTGACAACGCGCGCCCGACAGACTAAGGTGCCTGCGTGATGCCGCGTTGCGCGGAGCAAGCTTCCCGCTTCACCCGGCTCCCCGCCGGAAAAGCGGCCTCTACACTGCGGGAACCGGTTACAGAAAAAGTATTCCCTGCATCGGCGGGAGTCAAGCCGCAATCCCTCCCGGAAAGGGAGAAGTGCCGGACCATAAAGGGCATTCAGATGAACACGCCGAGGACGGTCAAGGGCTTTGCCGACATCTTCCACCCGCAGAGCGCCCTGTATACGTTTATGGAAAACACGGCGCGCCGCGTTTTCGGCGCTTACGGTTTTGAAGAACTGCGCCTGCCCGTGCTTGAGTTCACGGAACTGTTCCGGCGCGGCATAGGCGGCGATACGGACATCGTGCAAAAGGAAATGTATACGTTTCCAGACCGCAAAGGGCGCTCTCTGACCATGCGCCCCGAAGCCACAGCCGGCGTCGTGCGTGCCTATCTCGAGAGCGGCAGGTACGGCCGCGACGCTGTGTGCAGGCTGTTCGTCTGCGGTCCCATGTTCCGTTATGAACGCCCGCAATCGGGAAGAATGCGCCAGTTCCACCAACTCAACTGTGAATGCCTGGGGGCGGCCAACGCCCAGACCGACGCGGAAATCCTGCTCATGCTCGACGCATTTCTGCGTGAACTCGGCCTTGACGGCCTGCGCACCGAACTGAACACTCTGGGTTGCCGCGTCTGTCGTCCCGGCTACATGGAAAAACTCTCCGCATTCCTGCGCGGTCTGGACCCGGAAACTCTCTGTCCCGACTGCCGCAGACGCCTGGAAAGCAACCCCCTGCGCGTTCTGGACTGCAAAGTGCCCGCCTGCACAGCGCAGACCGCGCGGGCGCCTGCAATCCGCGACCATGTCTGCGCGGAATGCGCCGCGCATTTCGAAACCGTCCTCCGCATACTGGATGCGGAACATGTGCGCGTGGTCCTCAACCCGCGGCTGGTGCGCGGATTGGACTACTACATGCGCACGACCTTTGAGATTGTTTCCGAAAGCATAGGAGCCCAGAGCTCCGTCGCCGGCGGCGGGCGCTACGACGGCCTTACCTCCCTGCTCGGCGGCCCGGCCGTTCCCGGCATAGGCTTTGCCTGCGGCATGGAACGCCTGGCCCTGGCCCTCGACGGGCAAGAAAAACGCCGCTTCGCCTCCCGACCGGACTTCTATTTCGCCGTGCTGGACCGCGAATGCGCGGATAAGGCCCTGCACGCCGCGCAAATCCTGCGCGCGGCCGAGCTGTCCGGCACCGTGGACTTCAAGGACGGCAAACTCGGCGCCAAACTGCGCCGGGCCTCGCAGGCCGATGCCGAATACTGTCTCATTTTCGGCGCGACCGAATTCGCCGCGGACAACGTCGTCATCAAAAACATGGACGACGGCGCCCAGGTGTCCCTCTCCCTGACCACCCTTGCCGACTGGGCGGAGATACGCTCCGAAAACAAAAAGGAAGCATCCCGCAAGGGACGCTTGCCGTTCTTTCAGACCATATAGGAACGTCCCGATGAGCAACGATGCCGAAACAGACCTGCAACAAGAACACCGGCGCTTTGTCGAAGACCTCGGAACCTTTGTCCGCTCCCACACTTGCGGCGAACTGACCGCCGCGCACATCGGGCAGGAAGTGGCCCTGGCCGGCTGGGTGCAGTTCCGGCGCGACCACGGCGGACTCGTCTTTGTGGACCTGCGCGACCGCGCGGGTCTTACCCAGGTGGTTTTCGCCCCCGAAGTCTCCGCCGCCGCGCACGAAAAAGCGGGCATTCTGCGCGCGGAATACGTCATCGCCGTCATCGGCCGCGTGCGCGCCCGGCCCGAAGGCATGGCCAACCCCAACATGCCGACCGGGGACATCGAAGTGGTCGTTGACGCATGGAAACTGCTGAACACCTCGAAAACTCCGCCCTTCCCTGTCGAAGACCGCGCCGACCCCGGCGAAAACCTGCGCCTGCAGTACCGTTATCTGGACCTGCGCAGACCGCGCATGGCCGCGAACCTGACCCTGCGCCACAAGACGGCGCAAAGCATACGCCGCTACCTGGACGGTGAAGGGTTTCTGGAAATCGAAACGCCCTTCCTGACCCGCTCCACCCCCGAAGGCGCCCGCGACTTCCTCGTGCCGAGCCGCATGAACAAAGGCGCTTTCTACGCCCTGCCCCAAAGCCCGCAGATTTTCAAGCAACTGCTTATGGTCGGCGGCCTTGAACGCTATTTCCAGATCGTCCGCTGTTTCCGCGACGAAGACCTGCGCGCCGACCGCCAGCCGGAGTTCACCCAGGTGGACATTGAAATGTCCTTCGTGAACGAGGAACAGGTCATGGCCTTGGCAGAGGGCATGGTCGCCGCCGTGCTCCGCGACGTAAAAGGCATCGAACTCCCCCTCCCCCTTCCCCGCCTGACGCATGCTCAAGCCCTGGCCGACTACGGGACGGACAAGCCCGACACGCGCTTCGACCTGAAACTCAAGGACGTAACGGATATCGTCCGCAATTCCGGTTTCCGCCTCTTCGCCTCCGCGCCTCTGGTCAAAGCCCTGCGCGTGCCGGGCGGAGAAAGCCTGTCGCGCAAGGAAATCGACGATTTTACGGAATTTGTGAAAATCTACGGGGCGCAGGGGCTTGCCTGGATCAAACTGCGCCCGGCAACGGCCGGCAACGACGAGGAATGGCAGTCGCCCATCGCCAAATTCCTCTCCGTCCGAGAAAAAGAAGGGCTGCGGGAACGTCTGGACCTGCGCTCCGGCGACCTCGTGTTTTTCCAGGCCGGGGCGCCGGACATGGTCAACGCCGCCCTGGGCAACCTGCGGGTCAAGTTGGGCCGCAGGCTGGGGCTGATTGACGACGCGGCGCTGCACCTCCTCTGGGTCACGGATTTCCCCTTGTTTGAATACAGCCCGGAAGAAAAGCGCTTCGTCGCCTGTCACCATCCCTTCACTTCGCCGAAGTCCACCGACGCCTCGGCCATACTCGCAGACCCTGCCGCCGCTCTTGCCAGGGCTTACGATATGGTGCTCAACGGCACGGAACTCGGCGGCGGCTCCATACGCAACTGCTCGGCCGCCGCGCAGCGCGACATGTTCAGCGCTTTGGGATTTACTGAGGAAGAAGCCGAAAGCCGCTTCGGCTTCCTTATGCAGGCCCTGGAAATGGGCGCGCCGCCCCACGGCGGTATAGCCTTCGGCCTGGACCGCATGGTGATGCTGCTGGCAGGGGCGGACAGCATCCGCGACGTCATAGCGTTCCCCAAAACCCAGAAGGCATCCTGCCTGTTGACCGGGGCTCCGGCCGACGCCGACGCCGGCCAACTGAGAGAACTCGGTCTCAAAGTGAGGGAAACAAAAGAAATCAGTACCGAGTAACATGCTGTTTTACGCCTCCCGCGGCCGGGGGCAGCCCGAAAATCAGGCAAGGAGGAAGCCGTGAAACGAAAGAACGTACTTTTGCCGGCATCGGCGTTGTGTGTTTGCGGACTGCTTGCGGCTGCCTGCGTGCAGCCGGCCGTGCGGGCGGACCGCAGTGATTTTTACGCGAACGGGCGCTTCAGGTCGCACGTTGCCGTCAGCGCGCCTCTGACTCTGGCCGGCGCCGGCAACTTCTCCGCGATGGTGCCGTCCGAGGTTTTGCTTGCGCCGCCCAGCGCCACCTTTCGCTTTGCCGTGTTCGGCGAAGGGGAGAGCGGCTCCGTCGATCGTACGGCGCATATGATCGCGAGCGAACTGCCCTCGCCGAGCTGGCGCTGGGAAAAGGAAAGTCTGGCGAGAACGGAATCCCTGTACTACGCCCTCGTGAACGCCGGCGGGCACAGGCAGGTCGTGCAGATTTTCCCTGTGGAAAGCTCCGGCGACTGGTTCAGCAGTTTCTGGACGTTGAACGGGCGGGCGGTGCCGGATTTCTGGCTGGCCAAACATTGGTCCGCAACCCCGTACGACGACATCCGCATAGTCGCCGAATACCGGGAAGCGGCCCCGGTCTGCATGCGCGACCGGCTGGCGGCGTTTGTCGAGAGCAAGAAGAACCGGGACTACGCTCCCCTGCACGGCAAGGCGTTGATGCCGCGCTGCGAACAGGAAGTGGAGGAATTTTCCCGGCGCGCCGATGCCGCCGTCACATTCGGCGACGCGCAGGCCGCGTCCCCGGCCCTGTCGGAAAGCGGCTCCGTTACGCAGGCCGCGCTCCCCGGCGGCAGGCCGGACATGCGCAAACTGGTCGGCGTCGCGGAACTCGTCCGCAATTTCCCGGATTCGCGTTGACGCCGTGCGCATTCTGTCCGGCGACATAGGGGCCACCCACTGCCGTTTCGCCCTGTATAGTGCGGCACATGCGGAAAGGCCGGGGAAAAACGGCACGGCGTCGCCTCCCGTGCCGACGGACGCGGACGGTTGCGGCGCGCCGGCTCTCGCCTTGCTCGGCAGCCGTATTTTCAGGGGCGGTGATTATCCTTCTTTCAACGCCGCCCTGCGGACGCTGTTTGCGGACGACGAGGGCGGCCCCGCCCTGCTTGACCCGGCGCGATTGCCGGATGCGGCGGTCATTGCGCCCGCCGGTCCGGTGGAAGGCCCGCCGGGCGACGAGAACTGCCGGTTGGCCAACCTGCCGTGGCTTGTCAAAGCTTCGGATCTGCGGGTCTTGCTGGGCACGGGTCGCATCCGGCTCATCAATGACCTGGAAGCTACGGCTTGGGCCTGCCTGTTGCCGGAGGCAATCGCCGTGCGCCCCGTCCTTCCCGGCACGGCAAAGCCGGGAGCGCCCGCGGCGGTGACGGCGGCCGGCACGGGTTTCGGTCAGGCTCTGCTTCTCAGCCCGCCGGCAGACGAGCCGATGCGCTTTGCGCGCGCCCGCGTGTTGCCGAGCGAAGGCGGGCATGCGGAATTCCCCTTTACGGGCGCGCGCGAGTTCGCGTTCGCCGCCTTTGCCGCCGCGCGTCTCGGCACGGACAGGCTGGTTTGCGACCACATCGTCGGCGGAACGGGCCTGACGCACATTCTCGCCTTTCTCGGCGGACCGGATGTCGGCCCGGTGGAGGCCGCCGCCCTGTGCCCGCACTACCCCGAAGCCCTGGAATGGTACGCACGCTTTTACGGACGCGCCTGCCGCATGTATGTGCTGCATACGCTGGCCTTGGGAGGCGTGTACATGGCGGGCGGCATGGCCGCGCGTCTCAATGTTCCGGAATCGCCCGCCTTTGCCGCCGAATTCCGCGCCGATTCCCACCCGTCGGGCCTTATGCGCGAAGTTCCCGTGTTTCACACGCGCGACCCGCATGCCGGACTCCTCGGCGCGGCCTTCTTCGGCTTGCTGCGCTTCGGGGGGACCGTGGGTTGCTGAAAGGTACCGACTGCCCGCCGTGGCGGCAGGCAGTCGGTCACGGATTCGGGCCGGGTCCGGCGCGGCGCCGTGTATGGAAGCGCGCGACAGCCATGAGAACAGGGCATTTTGTTCACAGCGTCTCTTTCTTCTTATTGATTTTTTTCCAATTCTCTTTACTATGGGTCAAGTAAGCACGTGCAAGCAAAAGTTCGGTGCAGACTATGGATCTGTTGCTGCTTGTCCTCATCCTGCTGGTTCTGGTCAACTATTCCTACGCATTTCTCATGCTCAAGGATGTGGCGCGGCACGCGGAAGAAATGGGCCGGGAACGGGGCAAACCGGCAATCATCTGCCTTATTTCCTTCCTTCAATTCTTCTTGTCCACCTTCGGCGTTTCGGATTTCGCCATCGGCGCCGTCATTTATTCCAAGCTGAAATGGGTATCGCCCAAAGACCTGCCGGGAACCTTGAACACGGCCTGCGTCATTCCTGTAGCGATAATGGCGTTGATCCATATCTCATCCATCAAGGTAGACTTCGCCCTTCTCGCGCTCCCGATTATAGCCCAGATGACGGGCGCGTACCTGAGCCCCCGCTTCGTGATCAAACTGCCGGCAAGAGCAATAATGGTAGGTCTTACCGTCGGAATATGTATAACGGCGGCAAAAATCATAGCCGTCAAATGCGGTTTTTTCCCTGCCGGCGGCGACGCTTCAAGTCTTACGGGCGGAAAGTTGGCCGTGTTGACCGTTTTATCCCTGCTTTACGGAGCGCTGAATAACCTCGGCATAGGCTCCTATGCCTTGACGGCCGCGACGGTGTATTTACTCGGCCTGGAGCCTGAGGCAGCCTTTCCGATTATGATGGGGGCCAGCGCCTTCTCTGTGCCGATGGGCAGCATACAATTTATCAAATGCGGCAGATACGCGCGCAAAATCACTGTTTTTTCGTCCCTGTTCGGTGGCGCCGGCGTGCTGGCGGCCGCATATCTCGTGAAAAGACTGGACATATCGGCGTTGGATTGGCTCTTTGCCGTTTTACTGCTTTGCGGTGCCGTCTCCATGCTTACGAGCGCCGGCAGGGAAGACGCGAAAACCTTTTCCCAACCCGGGCAGGAGAAAAAAACAGGGGATTTTGCGCTTTCCAGGCAGATAACGGCGGCTTGCTTTTTCCTGAGCATGCTGGGGACGGTCTTGTTGGTTGCCGTTTTCATCAAAAATTTCAATACAATTTCCTATAAACATGCGGAACGGAACATAGGGGAATACAACCTCCGGCTGCGGAATGATGTTGTCGCATACCTGCGGTCGCATGAATACATCCTGAAAAGCGCCAAGGTCGGCGTAGCGCATTTTATATCTCAACCTATTGTCAATATCGATGATTTAAGAATTTACATGCAGAACACGGCGGCACTCGACGACGATATATCGACACTCTACTGCACGAGCAACACAGTTTGGAACCGACCGGGCGGGTACGCCGTGTTCAGCCGGCCTTGGGATACGCCGGCCGACTGGGACAACACCGCGCGGCCGTGGTTTATCGGGGCCAAGGAGGCACACGGGGATATCTCTTACAGCTCCCCGTATAGTGATGCTCTTACCGGCGAGGTAATCATGGACATGTCCATGAGTATCCATGATTCGGAGGGACGGGATTTGGGCGTGATCTCCGAATCCATCACCATCCGATCACTCCGCGCCATGTTGAAAAATGCCAACTGGACAAGCGATCAGCATATCTCCCTTATTGACGCGAAGGGAATCTATGTAACGCATCCGGAAGAAGATTTCGCAGAATCGAAGGATTTTTTTTCGGATACAGAACTTGAGGTATACCGCTCAAGCATCTTGCATAATGATTTATTCCTTAGCGTAGGTCGTGATATAACTGTTTATTCATCTTTTATACCGGAATCAAAATGGTTTTTAGTGTCGATAATTCAAACAAAATCAATTATGAGCGCTATAGTACGAAGTATATTTGACCTTTTTTTAGCGCCTGTGACGGTATTTATTTTTGCCACTCCAGTAATTATTTTAATTCTTATATCTATTATACAAAGTGAATCAAAAGCAAAATATATGGCTGAATATGCAACTCTGGAAAAGAGTAATTTCCTTGCCCGCATGAGCCATGAAATCCGTACCCCTATGAACGTCGTTATCGGCCTGAGCGAACTGGCGCTGAGGGAATACGGCAAGCCGAAAATTCTTGAGTACATCACGAGCATCAGGAACGCCGGAACAAGCCTGCTCGCCATCATCAACGACATCCTTGATTTTTCCAAAATCGAATCCGGCAACGTAGCGTTCAACGCCGCTCCATACGAAACAGCTTTTTTGCTGAACGACACGCTGACCCTTATCCGTTTCAGGCTGGCGGGGAAATCGCCGGAGTTGATTACGGACATTGCCGCTGATATCCCCGGCGGCATGATCGGCGACGCCACCCGTGTACAGCAGATTCTTGTCAATCTTTTGACCAATGCCGTGAAATACACAAATACGGGTTTCATCCGGTTTTCCGCTGCCGGTGAACGCCTCGGTGAGGACGCGATACGCTTGACCTTCGTCATTGAAGACAGCGGCATCGGCATCAGGCCGGAAGATATGCCGAAGCTGTTCGCCTATTTCACCCGGCTTGACGAAAAACGCAACAGCGGGATCGAAGGAGCCGGCCTGGGGCTGGCCATAGCGCTCAGTCTGTGCCGGGCTATGGACGGCGACATCACGGTGACGAGCGAATACGGCAA
>JAITEY010000128.1 GCA_031281815.1 Desulfovibrio sp.
GCGGGGAAATCATCTCGCCCGCGCGGTTGATGAGTTCTTTTTTCCGGCCGCGCAGAAAGAGATAGCCGTCGGCATCCAGACAGCCGAGGTCGCCCGTGAAAAACAGGCCGTCCCTGAAGGCCGCCCGCGTCGCTTCAGGGTTGTCGTAATAGCCTTCCGCGATATTGTCCCCCTGCACGGCCGCTTCGCCGACTTCCCCGACGTCCGCCGGATTGCCGTCCTCCCGCAGCACCAGGACGTTGTTGCCGAAGGGCAGGCCGACGGAACCGGGTTTGCGGACCGCCGGGGGGAGCGGGTTCGCCGTGACTTGGCTGCCTCCTTCGGTGAGGCCGTATGACTCGATCACAGGCACTCCCGTGCGCTGCTCAAATTCCCGGACTACGGGCACCGGCAGGGCGGAGGAGGCCGAACGGGCGAAGCGCAGGAAAGACAGGTCCTCCTTCGGCGGCAAAGGGTTGCTCAGCAGAATGGAATAGACGGCCGGGACCGCGCTGAACCATGTCGTTTTTTCCGCGCGTACCCAATCCCAAAAACGCCCGGCGCTGAAGCGCGGAGGCATGACGACGCGCAGGCCGGCATACAGGGGCGTGAGCAGGGTGACGACAAGCCCGTTGATATGGTGCAGCGGCAGCACGCAAAGGGCGGTATCGCCGCGTTCCAGGCGATGCGCTTTCCGAATGTTCCTGCATTCCGCAAGCAGGTTGCGGTGGGTGAGCAGCACCCCCTTGGGCGCGCCGGTGCTGCCGGAGGTGTACATCAGCAACGCCGTATCGCCGGGGGGATCGGGATGCCGCGACCCGTCCGGAGCGAGCGCGTACAGCAGCATGTCTCCGGGCAGACACGCCGGAAGCCCCGTTGCGGGTGACACGGTTTCGGGCTCGGGGAAATTTCGTAATTTTTGCCGCGCTTCCGAGGCAAGCGACCCGGAGGCAAGCAGAAAGCGCGCCCCGGAGTTTTTGCGCACAATGTCCAGCTCCCGTTCGGAACAATCGGGTCCTACGGGGACGGCGACGCCGCCGGATGCGGCGACAGTGAGAAAGGCGACGGCGGCGGCCGCTCCGTTGTAAAAGAGCAGCAGGACCCTGTCGCCCCGGCGCAGTCCCCGTTGCGCGAGAATATGCGACAAGGCTTCCGCCGCGCGCGCCAGTTCCCCGAAACGCAACGCGGCGCGGGTGTCCGGTTCGGTGATGAAGACGCGGTCGCCGTCTTCTTCGGCCCGCAAGGCTATAAGCCGGCTCAGGTGTCCGTAATGCGTCATGCCGTGACTACTCCGCAATGCCGTCTCATGCGGGCCGGCCTTCGGGCGCGGGACGGAGGCTGAACCGGGCCGTGCCGTCGCGGCGGATTTGTTCCACAAGTCCCAGTTCCCAATCGATATAGCTCTGCATGGCTTCACGGGAATTGTCGGTGCCTTCGTACGGCCGCTTGTAGCAGTCGTCCACCGGGACAAGCGGGCGCGCCGGCCCTGTTTCCATGGGGCGATGCTCCGCCTGCCAGGCTGAGGTGCCGCCGGCAAGGACCGACACCGGTCGGCGCGCCCGGCCGGACAGTTCCGGCGCGGCGAGGGCGGCAAGCGCACCGTCCGGCGACGTCAGGATAATGCGCGCGGACGCGGGCAGGGAAGGCAGCGCTTCAAGAAGATGCGCGCGCGGGCACAGGTAAGCGCCGGGCACATGACCGGCCGCACAGCGGGTACTGCGCGCCAGATCCAGCACGACCGCCGCTTTTTCGGCCGTCAGGCGCGCTGTTTCCTCTACTGTGATGAGCATGTCGGCCGGACAGGCCCGGTCATGGAGCGGCGCTTCCGTCTGTTGCCCGACGGGCCGGAGCCTGTTCCGCAAACCGTCGCGCAGCACGGCCGTATGCCGCAGGCCCATTTGTCTGAGCCGGCAAGCCGTCGCCAAGGCGCGCACGCCGTCGTCGTCGGCCAGAACAATTCGCGCTCCCCAAACGCCTATATATTCATCGGCGGCCTGCACAAGCTGACCGCCGGGCGCTGAAGAAAATCCGTCCGCCCGTTCGGCGGCATACTCCTCCGGACCGCGCACATCAAAACGGAACAGGGTTTTGTGCTGCGCTTCCCGTTCCCAGGTCCGCAACTCCGCATCGTCGATGATGCGCACGCCGCAACGTTCCGCCATGCCGCGCGCCGCTTCCCGCGCACGCCGCAGATTTTCGGGCCGCACGGTGAGCGGCGCGCGGCGCGCGGCGCCGTATTCCAGGTCAAAACCCGCCGTGACCCAGCCTATGGTGCCGTTGCGAAGGGCGGCCGCGCGCGGGAACAAACCGCTGTCGACCAACGTCTGCGCGGCGATGATGGACCGCGTGCGTCCTGCGCAATGCACGATGACCAGGGTATCGTCCGAGGGGACAAGTTCCTTTGCGCGCAGCAACAAATCCGCTCCCGGAACGTTGATTGAGCCCGGCAGGGTCATAACGGCGTATTCGTTGAACGGACGCACGTCCAGCAGGGCGACGTCCGCGCCGGAGTCGAGCAGGGCCTTGACTTCCGCGGCGGACAACGACGGCGTTCCGACGAAATGGTCCATCCATTCGCCGAAGGCCTTGGAAGGAACATTCACATCGCGAAACAGTTCTCCGCCGGCGTCGAGCCATTCTCCCAAGCCGCCTGTGACGACCGCGACGGCGTTGTATCCCATGTCGTGAAGGCGCGCGGCGGCTGTTTCCGACAGCCCCTGACCGCCGTCGAAAAGCAGCACCGGCACGGACAGGCGCGGGACCAGGCGGGCGATGTACAGTTCCAGTTCCGAAAGCGGCAGCGAAACAGCCTGCAGCGGATGCGCCCGACTGAACGCGCCTTCCCCTCGCACATCGAGGAAAGCGAATTCGTCGTCCGTTATCGACAAAGCCCGGACTGCTGCCGGAGTCATCCTGTTCACCCGTATCGCCTCCTGTTCGTCGGCGAATACCGGGAAACAGGGCGCGGGCAAACGTATTCTTTTGTATATGCTTATATCACCGGGGGTATATGAAAGTACGGCGTGTCTTTTTGCCGAGGCTCCGCCTCGTGCGGAAAGTACTGTCGAGAGGGGAGGGGGACAGGAAGAGGGAGCGGAGAAAGGTCGTGCGGGAGAGCCGATCGGACGCGTATTTTGCCGTCCGATTGTGTCGGGCGCGCGGGTGCAGGCGGATTTGACGGCAGCGCGGACGTAGGATAGACCTACCACCGGGCAATCCTCCGAGTCTATGATAAGGGGTGCTGCCGATGGAGAACTTCCTTCTCAGCGTCCTCAGCGGCGTTATCGTGGTGCTTGTGGCCCGTTGGCTTGACCGACGTTAAATAAGTTGCCCCGGATGGAGTAGGAGTCCATACCGGGGCACAAAACTTGGATTAGTACACAGGAGGATTGCCCATCCCGCAAATTCCTTATAGCTCTCCAGGCAGGCCGTGTCAACAGCGAAATTTGCGCCGGGCGGAACCGGCGGCAGCATTGGAGGTCCGGGACTGTGGGATATTGATCGTCCGTTCAGACGGCGAGAACTCCGACAGATCGGAAACCGCGGATTTGACGGCAGCGCGGACGTAAGATAGACCTACCACCGGGCAATCCTCCGAGTCTATGATAAGGAGGTGCCGCGAATGGAGCAGTTTCTCCTCAGCGTCCTGTCCGCAGTGGCGGCAGGCGTGATTACGGCAGTAATCGTAAGCCGTTTCAAACG
>JAITEY010000154.1 GCA_031281815.1 Desulfovibrio sp.
TGCCGGACATCAGACGCAACGACCTCGGCACCCCCCTGCTGGACGATATTTTCCTCAAGGCGCAGGAATCGGCGGATACGGAAGTCATCTGCTATGTCAACGCGGATATCATTCTGTTCGACATTATGCAGGCGATAGCTCAGGCGTTGAATAAGTTTGATGCGTTCCTGCTGGTCGGGCCTCGGCTGGATTATGACGTGACGACTGAATTGGATTTTTCAAACGCAGAGCAGTCGGCAACGCTCATAAAAGAAGCTCTGGATAACGGTATCATGAATGATCCGTACGCTATGGATTATTTTGCCTTCACCCCCGGCTTATGGGAGAATATTCCGCCTTTTGGCCTGGGCAGAATAGCTTGGGACAGTTGGCTGTTGTACGACAGTCTGCAAGCCGGACGTCCGGTGATCGACTGCACGGGATTTGTCACCGCAATTCATCAGAATCACGGCTATGCGCATATTGCCTCTGGGCTCGGCGCAGCCGGCTGTTATGAACGTCGAGACCCGGAAGCAAAACGCAACCAATTTCTGGCCGACTGCCTTGCCGGCGGTGATGTGTCCCGCGGCAACAGCATTTACCTCGCACCGTTTATGATGCATAAAACAGGGTATATTACAAGACGTAACGTCTAGTAGCGTGTAGCAGTGTCTCAGCAGATTTCTTGTATAGTACACGGAGTTCAGCATGCAACCTGATGATAGTTTTCGTTGTCTGCGGGATTTTCTGACGGCTGCCGAGCGGCGGCTGTACTTCAGGAATCAGACGTCGGCCTCGGTTCAAGCCTTGCACGATCTGGCCCACGCCTTCCGCCCCACGTTGATTGTCGAGCTCGGAACGCATTTCGGTTTGTCCCTGCGCGTCTGGCTCGCGGCCGCGCCTCAGGCGGCCGTCAAAGCGGTCGACCTGAACTTTGACGCACTGCGCCGGTCCGCCGAAATGTTTCCTCTGGATTGGTCGCGAATCGAAACTATTCAGACCGATATTCTCAAGCTTGATTTCACAACGCTGTGGAAGAATGAAGACCGCGTGCTGCTGTTTGTGGATGCCCATGATACGCCCGAGGCGTCGATTATGGAGCATGTGCTGCGCAAGGCCGTGCCTCATCTGCCGGAAGGCAGTCTGGTAGCGGTGGATGATGTCTGGTACAGCCCGGAGAATGTGGGCAAAGAGAACGCGCAGGCAATCTTCCGCGCGCGGGTGTTGCCCGAAATCGACGAATTACAGCTTTTCGACGCCCACTACGCCCCCTATCATGGCGGCGGGACATTCTGGGGATTCCCCGAGGTTGTCCCTCTGCTCCGCTGCGTCAACCGGCACGGCACCGTGTTGCAGTTTACGTCCGCAGCAAAGCATGTCGCCTTTTACACGGGGCAACTACCTTTGGCCGACGACGAGTTCGATGAAAAACAGTTTGCGGCCCGTTGCGGCGCGCTGCATTATCAACCGCTGACAGGAACCGGCGGCGGCAGCAGGCTTGCCGGCAAAGTCATACCGGCGATTATGAAGCTGTATGTCCAAGGCGAAGCCGACGCCGCTCTGGATATCTTGACGGACCTGCGGGCAAAGGCTCCGGAGAGCACGGGCATAGCGTATGCCGCGGCTGTCGCGCTGGCCTGTACCGGGGAATTCGCGCATGCCGACAGGGCATTGCAGCTGGAGATGACCGATCCGGCCCCGCATCCGAACGCCGCCCGTTTACTCAAAGATATTCGGGAAACGTTTTTCCGCCACCGCGCGCCGGCCGGCCCGCGCCGACCCGGCGTCACATTGTTTGCCGTGCCCAAGGCGTTCCGCGGCCTGGAAAAGATTATCCAGCGCAACGCCGTCCGCAGTTGGCTCAGGCTTGAGCCGAAGCCGGAAGTCATCCTGATGGGCGATGATTGCGGGACGGCCGAAATTTGTGAAGAATTCGGGTTGCGCCATGTGCCGGACATCAGACGCAACGACCTCGGCACCCCCCTGCTGGACGATATTTTCCTCAAGGCCCGGGAATCGGCGGATACGGAAGTCCTTTGCTATATCAATGCGGATATCATCCTGTTCGACATCATGGAAGCTGCAGCCCGGGCGTTGAAAAAATTCGACACCTTTCTGCTGGTCGGACAGCGGCTGGATTATGATGTTACGAGTGAACAGGATTTTTCACATCCGGACCATGCGGCGACATTCATGAAGGAAGCGCTGGAAAACGGCATTATGCATACGCCGACAGGCATGGATTATTTTGCCTTCACTCCCGGATTGTGGGAGAATATTCCGCCTTTCGCCCTGGGCAGAACAGCTTGGGATACTTGGCTGTTGCATGACAATCTGCAGGCACGGCGCCCGGTGATCGACTGCTCGGGATTTGTCACCGCAATTCATCAGAATCACGGCTATGCGCATATTGCCTCAGGTCTCGGCGTCGCCGGCTGTTATGAAGGTCGTGACCCGGAAGCAAAACGCAACAAGCTTCTGGCCGGCGACATCATCTACGGCAACAGTGTCCGCTCCGCACGGTTTTTGATGCACAAGACAGGGTATATTACAAGACGCGTAACGTATAATTTGCCGGGATAAAAGTATACTCCGAAGTTGCGCGCTGTAAGAAATACATTCGGAAAACATCCTTATCTGCATTATTCCAAACCGGCCGCCTTGGGGAAGATAATCCCCAGGCGCGCCGCCAGAAGCAACGGGCGGCTCAGCAATTCCGGCATGCTTTCCGCCAGAGCGGCCAGTTCGTCGCGGTCCGCTTCCAGCGTGTCCTCCGGCGTATGCCTTGGGTGCAATCCGGACACAAGCGTCGCGCCGTAATACCGTATATGCGCCCCCCCCGCCGCGTCGCCGTCGACCTCAGCCAGACGGACAAGCCGGCCCCCGGCCGCCCCGGCCCAGGTTTCCAGAAGGCGCATGGCCGCGCTCTCCCACGCTTCGCCTACCAGCACATGACCCGTGTACACATCCCACGGCAGGGAAACATCCGGGCCTTGCCCGGAGCGTCCCCGCGGGTTACGCGAGGGGTGTCGCTTCACAGTTGCCGGCGCGGCGTTGCCGTCCGGTCTTTTCTCCCTGTGCAAGACCACTTTTCCGTCGCCGGTGCGCAGGGCCACAGCGCAAAGGCGCAAGCGCAGCCCGCGGCGCAACGCCTGATCGGGCGGCATGCACAGCAGCAGCCGGCCGGCGGCGTCCGTCACTTCCCCCAACGCGTTTCTTTCTTCTTCTCCCAGGCCGTCCTCCACGGCGTGAGGAAGAACGGCGTACCCGGCGGCGAAAGCGTCGGGCAACGCGCGCGGCGGCCGGTCGCCGGCCAGGATGTTCGCCGCCTCCTCCTGAAGCCGGCGCGCGGCCTGCGCTATGCGCGAGCGGTCATCCCGAGCGTCGTTCCGATCATCACCTCGGGGTCGCTCTCCGCGCGGAACATCAGGTTCGGCGCCGGCCGCAGGTTCCGCACCGGCCGCAGGCCGGCTGCGTCGCAGAGATTTGCCGACTCTTGCGCCTCCCCCGGCATCATCCGCTCCACCGCGCGATTCGTGAAGCTTGCCGTCCCCGGCATCACGCCGCATGCGCGCATCATTGTCCATACTGCTCACCATGTCGCAATCCGCAGCCGCTATGTTGCCTCCCTGAGGGAGAAGTTTCGGGCCGTCGAGGAATTTCCGATGCGACCCTGTTTGCAAAAACAACGGCAAGCTACTACACTGCTTCCCATGCCTGCGCTCGCCGAACACCGCATTGCCGCGCTTGAGGCGCGGGACGCCGATATCGTATCCGCTCTGGAGTCCGCCTGCTTTTCCACAGCCTTCAGCCCGGAACAGTACCGACGGATTCTGCAGACCCCGCCGAAGGGCAGGGAGGCGCGGTTTCTCGGCCTCGGCCTTTTCGCGCCCGGCCGGGTACTCCCGGCCTATGTGCTTGTCGGCCTGCACCGCGCGGCGCGTGAGGCGGAAGTGTACAACCTGGCGGTACACGAGAGCTTCAGGCGCCGGGGTTTCGGCACAGCGTTGCTGGCCGGCGCCCTGCGGGCGCTTGCGGCTCTCGGCATTGAACGCGTCTTTCTGGAAGTAAGGGAAGGAAACCGTCCGGCTCTGGCTCTGTATGCCTCCCAAGGATTTGCATCCTGCGGGCGCAGGCGGGGATATTACGCCGACACCGGCGAAGACGCTCTTGTTCTGCATCTGTATACCCCAGACAACCGCATCGGTCAAAAGTACGACCCTCATGCGGACACTGCGGCTGCTGCGGGATTCCTGCTTGACGCCCGGCAAAGCCGGGCATAGCATCCCGCCTCTTCCCTGAGGGGAAAGGAAACGCCATCCGGTTTCCACCCTGAGGGGGAGGGGAAACTCCATCCGGCTCCCATCCGCCGGGACAGACACACCCGGCGGACGGAGCCGGACATGGATTGCAAGAAACATGAACATGCTCATGGCGGCCAACTGGAAGATGTTCAAGACGCGGCGGGAAGCTGCGGACTGCGCGCGCGGGATTGAAAGCAGGCTTGCCGGGCTGCCGGCCGACAGGGAGGCGGTTCTTTTTGCCCCGTTCACCGCGCTGGCAGCCTGCGCCGAGGCGCTTGGACCGGGCGCGCGCCTGCGCCTGGGCGGGCAGAACTGTTACCCGGCCGCCGAAGGCGCTTTTACCGGAGAAATTTCTCCGGGCATGCTTCTGGACTGCGCCTGTTCCCAAGTGCTCGTCGGCCACTCCGAACGCCGCGCCCTGCTGGGCGAAAACGACGCATTCATCGGCAAAAAATGCGCCTATGCCCTGAACGTCGGTCTGGCCGTGACGCTTTGCATCGGGGAAACGCTCAAGGAACGCGACGGCGGCATGTTGCGCCCTGTGCTGGAGCGCCAACTTGCGGAAGGACTCTCCGGCGTGCCGGACGACATTGCGGCGGAAAGGCTGTGCATCGCCTACGAGCCCGTATGGGCCATCGGAACGGGCCGCGTGGCCGGGCCGGCGGAAATTCTCGAAGCCCACGCCCTGATCCGCGCCTTTTTGCGGAAACGCTTCGTTTCCGGAGGATCCGCAATACGCATCCTTTACGGCGGCAGCGTCAACGCCGGCAACGCCGAAGAAATTATAAGCCTTGACAATGTCGACGGAGTCTTGGTAGGCGGTGCTTCTTTACAGGCTGAAACTTTTTCGCTCATCGCCCTGGCCGGCCTGGGCGCCTGAACAGGGTGCCGGATCTTCCGCCTGCCGGAGCCGGCAGTCGGACGCCGACAGTTGCGGATTGCAATATCGCTCCGCGGAAACACGGACAATACCTGCGGAAGCACGGGAGACAATCTCTTGGAAAACACCGTTCTGACCCTGCACATAATCGCCTGTGTCGTGCTGGTCTTGCTGGTTTTGCTGCAATCCGGCAAAGAAGGCATGGGGGTGATCTTCGGCGGCGGCTCCACTTCCCTGTTCGGCAGCACGGGCGCCGGCGGCATCCTGGTCAAGCTCACGACCGTCGCCGCGCTGACTTTTCTCGGCACTTCACTGGGCTACAATATCCTGTCGTCGGCCAAAATGAACAAAGAATCAACCATCATCAACATTGAGGTCAACGATCCTTCCGCAGCGCCGAAGCCCGACTCCCCCGCGGCCCCGGCTGATTCCTCTGCGGCCCCGACTGCCCCGGCCGATCCTGCCGCGGCTCCGGCTGAGTCTTCCGCGACCCCGGCAGCTTCCTCGGCTGCTCCGGCTGCGCCTTCCGCAGCCCCGGCTGATTCTCCGGCTGCCCCGGCTGCCTCCTCAACTATCCCGACTGCTTCCTCGACAGTCCCGGCCGATCCCGCAGCTACCCCGGCTGCGTCCCCCGCAGCCCCTGCGGACAAGACCGGCGGTCCTGCGGACAAGGCCGGCGCTCCGTCCCGCGGACAGAAGCGGGGACGCTGATACGCCTTTTTTTGTGCCGCAACGCTCTATAGTGCCGCGCTCTCCCCGCGGGAAAACAAGCCGACGTTTCATTCCGGGTCCGTATAGCGAAATTTCGGTTCGCGCTTGGCGAGAAAGGCGGCAACGCCTTCAACGCCGTTATAGTGGTTGAATATCCCCTCAATGTATTCCAGGTTGGTGTAGTGGTTGTCCTTGGATTCCTTCAACCACATCTTGCGTACGCCTTCCTTGATGACGCGCAGGGCATTGGGCGGCTTGCGGGCAATCTTTTCCGCCACGGCAAGGGCGTGCTCCACAGCCGCCCCCGCGGGCGCGACTTTGTTGACAAGCCCCAGCCTGAGGGCCTCTTTAGCG
>JAITEY010000182.1 GCA_031281815.1 Desulfovibrio sp.
CCGCAGCCGCTGCCTGACCGCCTCGTATGGCGGGATGAGCGGCACTTCGAGCCCCGGCGGCGCAAGGACAAAGCCGTGCAGGTGGCGGGCATCAACGTGTTTCCGGAACAGGTGGCCGAGGTGCTGCGCGGGCACCCGCAAGTGGCGGATTGCGCCGTACGCCTGATGCGCCCGGAGGAGGGGGGGCGCCTGAAGGCGTTTGTCGTGCCGCGGCAGGACCTCGTCGCGGTTACGCGCCTCATGCGCGAGTTGCGGCGTTTAATCACCGATCGGCTGGAACCGGCGGCGCGGCCCAAGTCCATCCGTTTCGGTAAACGTCTGCCCCGAACGGCATCCGGAAAGGCGGCGGATTGGGATATCAACGACGGCGATGCAGAAACCGCGTGATCCGGGCCGGCCGGCGGGCCTGTATCCGAGCATCTGCCGTGGCATGGATTATCGTACCTTGATAAGCAAAAGTGCGGAAAAGTTCAGCCCTCCTTGGGGAAAATAATTCCCGAACGCGCCGCCAGAAGCAACGGGCGGCTCAGCAGTTCCGGCATGCTTTCCGCCAGACCGGCCAATTCGTCACGGTCCGCTTCCAGCGTGTCCTCCGGCGCATGCCCGGGCTGCAACCCGGACACCAGTGTTGCGCCGTAATATCGGATATGCGCGCCCCCTGCCGCTTCACCGTCGACATCCGCCAAACGGACAAGCCGGCTCCCGGCCGCCCCCGCCCAGGTTTCCAAAAGGCGCAGGGCCGCGCTCTCCCATGCTTCACCCACCAGCACATGGCCCGTGTACAAATCCCACGGCAGAGACACGTCCGTGTTGTGCCCGGAGCGGCCCGGCGGGCGCCGCGAAGGACGCCGCCTCGCGGTTGCCGCGGCGGCGTTGCCGTCCGGGCTTTTCTCCTTGTGCAATACCACTTTCCCGTCGACGGTGCGCAAGGCTACGGCACAAAGGCGCAAGCGCAGCCCCCGGCGCAACGCCTGATCGGGCGGCATACACAGCAGCAATCGCCCTGCGGCGTCCGTCACTTCCCCCAACATGTTTCTTTCCTCTTCTCCCAGGCCGTCCTCGACGACGGGAGGAAGGACGGCGCACTCGGCGGCGAAAGTGTCGGGCAACGCTCGCGGGGGCCGGTCGCCGGCTAAAATATTCGCTGCTTCCTCCTGAAGCCGCCGCGCAGCTTGCGCTATGCGCGAGCGATCGCCCCGAGCCTCGCCGCGAGGCCGCACCCCCCGCGGAGCCTCAGGCTCCGCGCCGGCAGCCTGCCGGCCGCGTTGCGGGGATTTGCCGGCTCCTCCGCCGGATGTCGTCTCTTCCGCTCCATCGAGCGTAGCGGGACGTTTTCCGTCTCCTACATTCCGCCGCATGCGCGTATCATTATCCATACTGCTCACCATGTTGCAATCCGCATCCGGCTCCCGGCCGGCATGTTACCCCCTTGCGAGGGGAAGTTTCGGGTCGTAAAGGAATTTCCGATGAAACTCCGATTGCAAAAAAACGGCAAGATACTACACTGCTTTCTGTGATGTTGCCTGCCGAACACTGCATAGCCGCGCTTGAGGCGCGGGACGCAGATGCCGTATCCGCCCTGGAGTCTGCGTGCTTCCTCACGGGATTCAACCCGGAACAGTATCGGCGCATCCTGCAGACTCCGCCGAAGGGCAAGGAGGCGCCTTTTCTCGGCCTCGGCCTTTTCGCGCCCGGCCGGATACTCTCGGCCTACGTGCTTGTCGGTCTGCTCCGCGCGGCGCGTGAGGCGGAAGTGTACAATCTGGCGGTACATGAGAGCTTCCGGCGACGGGGCTTCGGCGCTGCGTTGCTGGCGGGCGCTCTGCGGGCGCTTGCTGCTCAGCGCATCGAACGCGTTTTTTTGGAAGTAAGGGAAGGAAACCGTCCGGCTCTGGCCTTGTACGCCTCTCAAGGGTTTGAGCCTTGCGGGCGCAGGCGGGGGTATTACGCCGACACCGACGAAGACGCTCTCGTTCTGTGCCTGTATAGCGCACGCGACCGCGTCGGTCAAAGGTACGACACACATGCGGATACCCTGTCCTGAGGGAGGATTCCCGCTTGACGCCCGCTAAAGCCGGGCATATCATTTTCCACCACCCTTAAGAGAAGGGGAAATCCATCCGGCTCCCATCCGCCGGAGCAGGCTCAACCGGCGAACGAAGCCGGACGTGGATAGAAGCAAACATGAAGATGCTCATGGCGGCCAACTGGAAGATGTTCAAGACGCGTCGGGAAGCCGCGGACTGCGCGCGCGGAATTGAAAACAGACTCGCCGGACTGCCTGCCGACAGGGAGACGGTTCTCTTCGCCCCGTTCACCTCGCTGGCCGCCTGTGCCGAAGCTCTGGGACCGGGCGCGCGCCTGCGCCTGGGCGGGCAAAACTGCTATCCGGCCGCAGAAGGCGCCTTTACCGGAGAAATTTCTCCGGGCATGCTTCTGGACTGCGCCTGTTCCCACGTGCTTGTCGGGCACTCCGAACGCCGCGCCCTGTTGGGCGAAAGCGATGCGTTTATCGGCAAAAAGTGCGCTTATGCCCTGAACGCCGGCTTGGCCGTGACGCTTTGCATCGGGGAAACTCTCCAGGAACGCGACGGCGGCATGCTGCGCCCTGTGCTGGAGCGCCAACTCGCGGAAGGGCTCTCAGGCGTGCCGGACGATATTGCGGCGGAAAGGCTGTGCATCGCCTACGAGCCCGTATGGGCCATCGGTACGGGCCGAGTGGCCGGGCCGGCGGAAATTCTCGAAGCCCACGCCTTGATCCGCGCCTTTCTGCGGAAACGCTTCGCCTCTGAAGGATCTGCAATACGCATCCTTTACGGCGGCAGCGTCAAAGCCGACAACGCCGAAGAAATTATAAGCCTTGACAATGTCGACGGAGTCTTGGTAGGCGGTGCGTCTTTACAGGCGGAAACGTTCGCCCTCATCGCCTTGGCCGGACTGCGCGCCTGAACATGACTCGGTTTTTTCCGCCGGACGGAACCGGCCCGCCTGCCTGAACAGGAAGTTCGGGATTCCCTGTCGGGCAGAGCCGGCATGCGGACGGCAACGGTCGCGGATTGCAACATCGCGCCGCGGAAACACGGGCACTACTTATGGAAGCACGGGAGACAGTTTCTTGGAAAACACCGTTCTGACTCTGCACATAATCGCCTGCGTCGTGCTGGTTTTGCTGGTCCTGCTGCAATCCGGCAAAGAAGGCATGGGGG
>JAITEY010000202.1 GCA_031281815.1 Desulfovibrio sp.
GCAGGCCGGAAGGCTGCCGCCGGTCGTCACCGCGAGCACCAGCAGGGCGACCAACGGGATGACCAGTCCTTTTGCGGACACCGCCGCGCCGAATACGCTTTGTCCGATGACCTGCGCCAGACCGAGCCCGGCAACGTAGCCGACCACGCCGCCGACAAGGGCCGCGGTCAACGTTTCCGCCAGAATGAGCAACACGATTTCCCCGTCGCCCGCGCCCAGGGCTTTGAGCAGGCCGATTTCCGTGCTGCGTTCCATGACGTTCGCCGTCACAAGCCCGGCGACGGCCAACGCGGAACAGGCGAGACTAAGTACGGTGAGCAGCAGCATGAGCAGACTGGTCTTCTGCAGGATGGTGCCCTCGGAAGCCGCTACCTGCAACACGGGCTTGGCGCGCGACTCCGTCAGGACTTCCTCGATCTGAAAGGCTATGGCGCTTGCATAGGCCGTACAATACCAAATTTCCCACTCATGACGGGAAAGACTGTTGGGATTCTGCGCCGCCCGCCTGGCAAGGTCGTTCTCGGGCGTGGTCAGGGCGCCGACTTCAACGCGCCGGACCTTGCCTTCCAGCCCGGACAGGCGCTGCACCACAGCCAGAGGCGCGAGCAGGACCTCATCCTCTTTGTCTCCGGAGTGGAACAGCGAACGCACCGTCAGTGCCGCCTCACGCTTTGCACCCGTCCGGTCCTCAACCGCGATTCGGATTCCGTCGCCGATGCGGAGATTGTGCCGCTCCGCAAGACGCTCGCCGACCATAACTCCGCCGGTGTCGTCGTCGCCGAGCCACGGCCCCTGTACATCCCACCAGGACTTCAGGTTGATGATGCCGGCATCCGCGGATTCGCCTGTGGGAATATCCAGATGCCGGGCAAACCATGTGCCCAGCAGCGTCACCCTGCCGATGCCTTCCGCCTCGGCCTGAACATCAAGATAGGGTGTAAAATCCACAATGTTGAAGGCCCAGAAGATGGTTTTCATTTTGGGCAGTTCGGCTTCCTGCAAAAACTTGTCGGCAACGCCCTCCCCTTCTCCGATTCCGTAGAGATCGCCGAGAAGGGCCGCGCCGCGCGGCTCAACCGTTATGTTGGCCCCGTATGTTCTGAGCGCCTGGTTCACCTTGTCGCCCACGTCGAGCATGACGTTGAGCATGGCCGTGGCCAGCGAAATACCCAATGCCACGGTGCCGGCGGTCATCAGGAATTTGCGTTTGCGACGGGTAACCGCCCGGCCGATCATGCGCAGAAACACGGCAGACTCCTTGAAGCTACATGAATCGAGGCGCCTCGGCCTCAAGGTTCTTTATATCGATGAGCAGCAGACCGCCCTCAATCCGGAAGGGCAGCGGCACCGGATTGCAGCCTCCGGCAAAACCTATGGTGGATTTGTTCATAACGACGTCGCACAGCGTACAGACCACCTGCCCCTTGCGCTCGTAATACCCGCCGCCTGCGCCGCATACGTCGCAGGCGTCAAGACCCACCCCGTAGGCGCTTTCACTTTTTTTTATCACAATATAGCGTACTTCCACACCTTTGAGGGAAGTATAGACATAGCGGTGCAGGGTGCCGTCGCTCACCTCGGAGAGCGGCAGGCGAATCAGTCCTTCTGTTGCCGGCGTTGCCGCCGGCGGCGAAAGCTCGACCTCTTTGCCGTCGAAATGCGTGCCCGCGGTCAACAGCAGCACGCCGAGCAGCAACGAGACAAGAACGGCCTTGCTCCAACGCAGGCGCTTGATCCGGCGGTATGTCGTCTTACGCCTCTCGGCCGGATTGTTTCCCTCCACGGAAACATCGCCGGAACGCGCCAGAAGGAAAACGGCGGGCAGGGCGGCGACGGCCAAGCCGCAGAAAAAGAGCGGCCGGACCTTGTCGAGCAGAAAAATAATCAGGTCCAGGGCCGTATCGGAACGGGGCAGAAGACCGCGTCCCAAAAGTATCTGCCCCGCGGTGATCAGTTGCCGGCAGACGGAAACGGCCACGGCAGCGGACAGCACGGGAAACATGACCCGCACGGGCACGGCGGCGCTTGCCGCATACAGCGCCCGGCAGACAAACAGGCTAAGCAGCAGCCCGGCCAGATAGCCCGCGACGATAAAGACGAAATCGCTGCTGACGACCTGCACGACGCCCACGGCAAAATGCGTGGGAAAGATAAAAATATCGGGCAGGTAATAGGCTCCCCAGGAAGCCGCGAGCACGAGGACGACACCGCGCAGCAGAGGCGAGGCCGCCTTTTCGGCCGGGAAGGAGCGGCTGCGGAAGAGGAGGAGCAGCAACAGCAGTTCGGCGGGGACCATGACGCCGAGTACGGCGAGATCATAGTATTCGCGCACCACAAAACCGGTACCCAGCTTAAGGGCGGCAAGCGCGGCCGCAATCAGCACGCCGAGCGCCGCGCCGCGTCCGAGCGGTCTGCGGAGTTCGAACAGTTCACGCCGGCGGGCAAACCCCGGCAACATGCCTGCCGGCACGGCAACCGGCAGCAGCGTTTCAGCAACAAGAATCAAAAAATGCAGCATAGGCTTCCTGTCTGCGTGAGAGGATGTACCGGGCGACCTGCGCGGCGCTGCCGACAGACAAAACAGCTTGGGCGACCGCTTTATGCCGGCCGCCCAGACAGTGTACAGAAATGGAATGTCGTTTTCAATACATAGGCGCTGTTTTTTCTCGGCCTACCATTTACGGGGAACCCACTTGAAGTCCCAACTGACGACCAGGGGTTCTTTCCAGAAGCGGCCCGGCACGCCTGTTTCCTTGTCCACATGCAGCAGGTAGCCCTGTTTTTCGGGATTGTCGATGATAAAGGTGACTTTATAGTCTCCGGCGCCGTCGAGCTTGACGTTGTTGCCGTAGTGCGGGCCGTCGCTGGCGCTCATGGGCATAAAGCTGCCTTCGATGACCTTGCCGCCTTTTTTCTCGATGCGGTATTTCACGGTCAGGTTGGGCACGAAATCGCCCGCGCCGTAGCCGAGGTTGTTGCCTTCGGCCGCGCTGATGTCGGCCTCCAGGTGCATGTCGGCCTGGGAGGCGGGCAGTCCGCCGGCAGAGGCGGGTTGCATGTCTACGGGCTGGAAGTATACGCCCGCCACCTGCAGGGGGCCGACTTTCTGTTCGTCGCCGAGGGGGAACTCCTCAAAACCCTTTTCCGTTCCCGGAGCCGGGGCAGCCGCCGTCGCAAGGCCTGCAAAGCTCATGAACAACAGGGTCAACGCCGGGATGCAGACAAGTTTGCGAAACACTGTTTTGGTCATCTGTTCTATCCTCCGATGTTTTTCGGCCTAAGCCGCGTTGTGCCGCCGGGCGGCGGCGGTTTTACGGGCATGGTAAAGGAATGTCGCCGCCGCGAGGGCTATGAGCACCGCCTGTGGGGCCAGGGTTTCCAGCGTGGGGTACACGCCGAGCAAATCAATGGAGCCTATAAAAGATACCGGGGTCACGGAAACCGCATCGGCCTCCTGCAGTTCCTTCACGCCGCCCCCTGCAAACACGACGGCCATGATGTACATGAGAATGCCGGTGCCGATGAAGAAGGGCCGAAGGGGAATGCGCAGGCTGCCGAAACGGATGAGTATGAACAGCGCCACAAGGCACACGCTGCTCACGCCGAAGCCGTACCAGACCATGTCGGTATGGTCTTTGACGTCCGCCAGCAGGGCCTGATAGAAGAGAATGGTTTCCGCTCCTTCACGGAAGACGGCGAGAAAGGCTGCCGCGCCCAGAGCGAAAGCGCTGCCTCTGCCGACCGCCGCGGCGACCTTACCTTCAATATAGGAGCGCCAGGCCGCGCTTTCAGCCTTGGAGATCATCCAGTTGCTGACAAAGAACAGGACGACCACGGCCAGCAGCATGGTGACGCCTTCCAGGATTTCCTGATTCGCGCCGCTGAGGGCAACGAAGCGTTGCAGGACAAGGGCCAGCAGGGCACTGGCCGGCAAGGCAACGGCCCCACCCGCATAGACCACCTTGGTCAGGGCGGCGTTGCCCGAGCGGACAAGGTAGGCGGCGATGGCCGCGACTACAAGGATGGCCTCAAATCCTTCGCGCAGCAAGATAAGCAGGGATGCCGCGAAAACGGTCCAGCCGCCCTCCTGCTTGCCGTCCAGGGCATCTCCGTCCTCGCGCAACATCTTGTTCAGCGCGTCGAAACTCGTCCGGACTTCTTTATTGGGAGCGCCGTCGGTCATCAGACGTTTGACCTCGGCAAAGTTGTATTCGACGACGGCAGCGCGTTTGCCGGACACATAGGCCATGACCGCGCGCTCCACGCCGAGTTTTTCGTAATATTCAAAATAGGCCTTGTTGACCAGCGCCTTGGCTTTTTCGACATCCTTGGTGGTGAAGTACACGTCGTAGGCATCGTTCAAAATCACGGTCATCTCGTCCGTGATGTCCCGCCACGAGGCATATTGGGCGGCGAGCGTCGGTGCGGCGAGGCAGAAAAGAAGCGGCAGGCAAACAAAAAAGGCGGATTTTTTCATTCCCGGCCCTCCCGGGGGCAAGTGGGTGAGAGTGCGGTACAGAAAATGAACGTCAAATTCATTTGTGCAGAATGCCGGACCTGTCCCGGCCTGTCAACTTTTTTTTTCGGCTCTTTTTTTTCGGCTCGGCGTTTATTGCAGAAAATGACGCAACGCTACGGCTCATCCGGCTTGAGCGTACTTTTTGACAACCTGAAATCCCGGAAAAATATATCCACAATTCCCGATGAAAATTTTACCTACACCGGGACATCGACCCCGAACGCGTCATAAATCTGCCGTTGCTCTCTCGTACCGTGTAACGTATAAATTTTCGCATCAGCCCCAATGAGGGGAGTCGGCCTGAGCCGGCGCAGGGCCGAACGGGGAAAGCATTTCCCCCGGCCGCCCTTTTTCATTTCTGAATGCTGTGCATTCGAATAACTATGTGTATTTACCTGATTTTGGTTTAACGATATACCTCATCTCCTATCCCTTTATCCGTCGTCGGAAAGCGCTTTCAACTCCTGTACGCGCCGGTAGATTTCCTTGAGTGTCAATGCGGAAAAACGCGCACGCACTAAGCGGGCCGTTTCCCGCGCTCCAAAACCGGCAAGCAGGGCTTCGCGGATCACGGCGTCGGGGTCTTCCCGCTCCGCAGTGCGTTCCCCATGCTCCGGCGGTCCGATGAGCACCGTCATCTCTCCCTTCATATCCTCCGGCAACGCATAGGCTTCGTCGAGGAAAAAAGCGATGAACTCCTCGTGCGTCTTGGTCATTTCCCGCGCCAGGCAGGCTTCGCGCCGCCCGAGTGCCTTGGCTGCGTCGCGCAGACAGGCGGCAAGGCGGTCCTTTCGTTCAAAAAACACCAGCGTAAGTTTCAGGCCGGCATAGAGCGCGAAAAACTGTTCCCGTTCTCTCCGCACGCGAGGCGGGAACCCGAGAAAAGCAAAGGGCAACGGAGCGACGCCGGCGGCGCTCAGCGCAGCGCATACGGCGCTGGGGCCGGGCAGGGGCGAGACCCTGATCCCTTCCTCCCGGCAGGCCCGCACCAGACGGTAGCCGGGATCGGAAAGCAACGGTGTCCCTGCGTCCGAAAGCAACGCCAGATCCCGGCCCGACCTGAGCAGTCCGAGAACGGCAGGCAGACGCCGGACTTCATTATGCTCGTGCAGGGACAGAAAACCGGGAGAGCGTACCCCGCAACGGGCCAACAGCAGTCCGGAACGGCGCGTGTCCTCGGCCAGTATGCGCCAGACCCCGGAAAGCACCTGTACGGCCCTGGGCGACAAGTCACCAGGGTTGCCAATAGGAGTCGCCGTTACCCACAGTGTTCCCGAGTTCGATGACATCGGCATGTCGCTCCGCATACAGGGTTCCGTCAGCCCCTTGTTCCACCAGAATCACGTCGAAACGGCAAGGACGGCCCCAGGCCGCATGCGCGCTGAGCCAGCGCCGGGCCGCTTCCGTGAAGCGCTTCCGCTTGTTCGCCGTGAAGGCCGCATACACCGGAATGCCTTCTTCGGGCACAGACGCGTGGCCGTGCCCCCCGCGGAGTGCCCCTGTCCTCGCCGGGCAAAGCCCGGATACGTCCTGCGCTTTCCCGGATGCGCTTTTCCCGTTCCCGACCGCGCCCGCCCTGCCTGTGACTCTCCGGGTTTTGACTTCCACAAACACCAGCGTTCCGCCGCACTCGGCGACCAAATCCAACTCCAGCCCGCGTCGTGCCCCGGACGGCCGCCAGTTACGGTCGAGAATGCGGAATCCGCTCCGCTCAAGCAACGCGGCCGCGGCTTCCTCCCCTGCCGTGCCCAGTGCGAGGTGGGCGCTCCTGCTCTCTTCACGATCGGCGCCTCGGGGTGCGCCGCGCTGTATCGGCATTCCCGACGCTCCTTGTTTTTTACGTCTTATTCAGTTAGCCTCGTCGTTGCGGCTCAATGCACAGCCGGCGCCGGCCGCCGACTGACTCCGTCCCGGCTTCTGTCCGCCGGGTGGATTGTCCCCCCCCTGAAGAAAGGAGCTGACGGAACGGTATGCCGGGCAAAGCCCGGCGTCAAGCCGGCCTCTCCCTGAACGGGAGAGGCTGACCATAAAGGATTCCGGTCAATCATCTACGACATCAAGCTTCAAACGGACGCCCCGGACGGGGCAAGCCGGCTGAACGTCGTCCTGCCCTCCCTCGCGTCGGATACAGCCTTCGGCGGCGTAACCTCGGCCCTTGAACTCGCCCGGACCCTCGCGGCGCACTACGATGTATGCCGTTTTATTTCCCTGTTTGAAAAAGAGCCGCCTCCGCCATGTGCAGAGTACGACCGCTTTGCCCACCTCAAAGACCGCGCAGCGCGCACGGAGCTTTTTTTCGCCGCCTCCGGCAACCCCCTGCCCTGCCGGGAAAACGACGTTTTCCTGATCACCTATTATGCGGGATTCACTTTCTGGGACAAGCTGCGCAAGGCCCAGCTGAAACAGGGCCTCGCACCCCTGCCCTTCTATTATTTCATCCAAGACTGGGAACCGGGGTTCGCGCCCCTGGGGCGAAACCACGCGCTCGCGCTGCACAGTTACGCCTTCGGCACCCTGACGCGGGCGATAATCAACTCCGAAACGCTGGCCGAACACCTGCGCGCGGCCGGCTGCCGTTTTTCCGAAGAATATGTGCTCAAACCTTCCCTGAACAGTGACCTGGCCGCCTTTTTGCGGCACAACTCCTTCAGGCTGCCCGCCAAAGGCGGCGAGCGCTCCATACTGCTGTTTTACGGACGCCCCGGACTGCCTCGCAACTGCTTTGAAGTCGGGGTGGAAACCCTGCAACTGTTTTTTTCCGGCCTGCCTCCGGCCGGAAGAAGCCGGTTCACGGCCCTGAGCGCAGGGCTGCCGCACGAGGACATTCCCCTGGCGGACGGCGTGCTGCTGAAAAGCTTGGGGCACCTGCCCGTCAAGGAGTATATCGCCCTGCTGCTCAAGGCGCATGTGGGTCTGTCGCTGATGATTTCTCCCCATCCTTCCTATCCGCCTCTGGAGATGGCCCTGTTCGGGCTGGCCACCGTCACGACGGATTACGGCGTCAAAACAATGCAGGGCGTCCATCCTCTGCTGACGTCCGCCCGCCTGCCGGACCCTGAGGAACTGCTCGTACTGTTGCATCGGGCCGTAATCACGGCCTCCGGGCTGAAAAATAAAGCGCAACGAGCCGTCCTGCCGACGTCCATGAGCAACTTGGACTGGGCCGAAAATTTTGCGTCGTTGCGCATCCGGCCCATTGTGCCGTAGCGTCTGAGGGGAGAAGGATCAGGAAATCTCTAAATTCTCCATCAGCCAAGCTGTACACTTTCTCCGTGTCGATGTAACCTGCGGGCACGGCCGTGCGGGAGTGCCGACGCACTTTGTTGCACTTTGTTGTCGGCTCGGCGTGCCGCATACCACGACAACGAAGAACACCGCAAGGCGGTCGCCGAAGATTTGCCTGAAACCGAAAAGGAGCCGTGGATGCAGATTACGGAGCAGGATTTACGCCTGCTTATTGCGGATATGGAATCCGCTCGCGTTGAAAGGACGCTGACCGCCACGAAAAAAGACAAATTGGGCGAGGCAGTCTGCGCCTTTGCCAATGACATATCCGGAGAAGGGAAACCCGGCTGTATTCTTGTCGGTGTTGCGGACGACGGGACAATAGAAGGTACGCACGTGGATGATGCCTTGTTGCGCTCCCTGGCAGAACTGCGCAATGACGGCTCTGTGCTGCCGAAACCGTCCTTACAGGTGGAAAAAAGGGAGATAGACGGCAAACAAATTATCGTTGTCTCGGTAATGCCCAGTATTTTTCCTCCTGTCCGCTACAAAGGCATCGTATGGATTCGGACAGGGCCGACCCGCAGCAGAGCGACAGAGCAGGATGAACGCATCCTGGTTGAACGTCGTATAGCATCGGCCCAAAGCTTTGACGCCGCCCCCTGCCCTGATGCCGCTCTTGACGATCTCAGCATAAATGAATTTTTATACTATAGAAGTCTGGCTGTCGCGTCAGATATCATAGATGAAAATAATCGCTCGCTTGCAAATCAACTCGCATCCCTGCGCCTATACAATAATAAAACAGCATGCCCTACATTTGCAGGCATTTTGCTGCTGTCACCCGATCCCAGGCAATGGCTGTCTAGCGCATACATACAATTTTTGCGGTTTGCCGGAACGGAACTTGACGAACCTCCCATCTCTGCAAAAGAAATAGGCGGAAATTTATCGACCATGTTGCGTCAGTTGGATGACATCATCAACATCCATATCAATGAACGTACTATCCCTGTCTCCACGTTGCGTGAAACCGCGGCATACGATTACCCGGCGTGGGCTTTACGCGAGCTGCTTCTCAATGCCGTGATGCATAAAAATTACGAGAGTACGCAACCTGTGCGGTTTTACTGGTTTGCCGACAGGATAGAAATTCATAATCCCGGCGGTCTTTACGGAGAAGCATGCATTAACTTTCCGAAGAATAACGCCTACCGTAATCCGGTTATTGCAGAAATTCTCAAAAATATGGGCTATGTCAACCGATATGGTTACGGTATTGCCCGTGCAACAAAACTGCTGCATGAAAATGGTAATCCTCCTCCGGATTTCCAATTGCAGATTAATCTTTTCGGTGTTACCATACGGAGTACATGACATGCAATTTTTAATTCTATTCAACAATAAGGGTGGAGTAGGAAAGACGACATTGGTATATCACCTTGCATGGATGTTTAGCCTACGAGGATATACAGTGCTTACAGCGGATATTGATCCGCAGTGTAATTTGACATCTGCGTTTTTACATGAAGATGTTATAGAAAATAATAAATATACTCTTTATACAGCGATATCACCGATTATTGAAGGTACCGGAGATATAGAAGTATTGCCCCCCTTACAAATAGACAATCATCTGGCTTTGATCCCCGGCGATTTGCGGCTTTCGCTCGTAGAAGATGATTTCAGCCTTTGCTGGCCCCGTGCCGGAGACGGAGATGAACGCTCATTCCGTGTGCTTTCGTCATTGTATCGTGTTTTGCTGAATAGTGCACAATCTATAGATGCCGATATTATTTTTATAGATGTCGGGCCTAATCTCGGAGCGTTGAATCGGACAGCTCTTATTGCAAGTGACTATGTAATCACGCCACTCGCCCCAGATATGTATTCACTGCAAGGCTTGGATAATCTCGGCCCACAACTGTACAAATGGAGAAGTGGATGGGAAAATCGTCTGCATATTTGTCGATTGAAAGATGTTCCGCTTCCCAGCGGCAAAATGTCTCCTTTAGGATACCTTGTCATGCAGCACTCAGAGCGTGCCGGAAGGTCGACAAAATCATACCGTAAATGGATTGACCGCATCCCTGCTGTCTTTCACCAAGCAGTATTGAGGGATGAAGAACCATTGAAAGATTCTGAACATGACCCTTTTTGCCTGGCCCGGCTAAAGCATTACCGTAGTCTGATGCCGATGGCCATGGAAGTGCGCAAACCGGTTTTCAGCCTGATGCCCGCGGACGGGGCATTCGGTTCGCATGCCGAGGCTGTACGTAACTGCAAAAAAGATTTTGAACGTCTTGTCGATTTGATTGCGGACAAAATCAATTTGCGTGAGGAGCAGCATCCGGATTACAGCGGGAGCATGCCTTTGCCGGAACCCGGACTTGAATTGGAAGGCCGTTGACCGCAGCACACGGACTTCCGCAACCGCCCGGCGCGCGGCAACCCGGCATATCGGCGGAAAGCCGCTTGAAATATCTCCTTCGACATACTACAGTGCGTCGAACACCGGCAAAAGGCCATAACCCACTTTCCAGGAAGGGATTTCTGATGAAACGCTTCTGTTTACTCCTTACGGCTCTATGTGTTTTCACTGCGGGTTTGGTGACCGCCGCTGCCGCGGCTGAAACAATCGCCATCAAAATCGCGGGAATGAAACCCGAAGGCGAGCCCGAAACCCTCGGCATGTACAAATTCGGCGAAATTCTGAGCAAACTTTCCGGCGGCAAATACGACGTTAAGGTCTTCCCGAACAGCCAACTCGGCAAAGAAAACGCCTACATCGCCAACACCCGGCGCGGCACCATCCAGATGTGCGCAACCGGCACGCAGACCTCGGCCCTGTTCCCGGCCATGGC
>JAITEY010000028.1 GCA_031281815.1 Desulfovibrio sp.
GCCGTCGTGGACGGAGCCGACATGCTCGAACAGTTGCGTGCTTTCCCACATTATCCAGTGCGACATGCCGTTCAGGCGCAGGCACATGGCCCCCACGGCGGCCAGCGCGCCGACTCCCGTCATATGCTGCGTCCACAGCCGCAATACCGCGCCGCAGGAACCGACGATAATCAGCATGCTCAAGAGATGGTTCACCATTTCAAACAAACTGATGCGGCGCAGCAAAAGCTGCGAGGCTTCAAGAAACCCGCGCATCGCCTTTTGCGCGTATGACGCCTCGCGCCCCGCGTGGGAAAACAATTTCACCGTGGCGATATTGGTATAGGCGTCCGTAATGCGCCCGACGACCTGCGAACGGGCGTCGGCGACCTCCCGCGAGGAAGCGGCCAGCCGCGGCACGATACAGCGCAGGAGCAGCAGATAGGCGCCAAGCCACAGGGCAAAAGGCAGGAGCAGTTCAAGGTCGAAGCTCCCGACGGTCATGGACATGGTGACAAAATAGACAACCGCGAAAACCATGATGTCGACGACTATCAGATAGATGTCGCGCAAAGCCTGCGAAGTCTGCATGACTTTCGTCGCGATGCGCCCTGCGAATTCATCCTGAAAAAAACTCATGCTCTGCCCCAGCATGAGGCGGTGAAAATGCCAGCGCAGGCGGGCGGGCAGGTTGCCGCCCACGGTCTGCCAGCGTATCAGGCTCTGCAGGCCGACCAGCAGCGTGCTCCCCACGACGGCGAGACTCAGCAGCAGCAGCTTTTCCCCCTCCTCTTCCCAGAGCCGGTCCGGCGCGACCAGGGCCAGGCTGTCCACCACGCTGCCGAGAAAGGCGAACAGCAGCGCCTCAAAGGCCCCCACAAGGGCGGACAGGCAGCCTATCCAGACGATATACCGGCGAACGCCCTTCGCCGCGCTCAGGATGAACGGGAAAAAGGAAGCGGGCGGCACGGGAATGCCGGCTTCCGGAAAGGGGTCTATCTTTTTTTCAAAACGGGAAAACATCGCGGGCGATTATTTTGCGGCGGGCGCGGCGCGCCTGCGGCCGTTCAACATTCCACCAGGCAGACGGCGAGGCCGCCGCCGGCGGTTTCCTTGTACTTGGCGTTCATGTCCCGCCCTATTTCGGCCATGGCCCGCAGCACTTCGTCGTAACTGACCTTGTGCGACACCGGGTTTTCGTTGCAGGCAATCAGCGCGGCGTTGTACGCGGTGATTGCGCCGACGGCGTTGCGTTCGATGCAGGGTATCTGCACATAGCCGCCGACCGGGTCGCAGGTCAGGCCCAGATGGTGTTCCAGGGCTATTTCGGCCGCGTTTTCCACGACCTGCACGGAAAAGCCGCGCGCGTGGGCGAGCATGGCCGCGGCCATGGCCGAAGCCACCCCGATTTCGCCCTGACAGCCGACTTCCGCGCCGGCGATGCCGGCGTTGTGTTTGGCGATGAATCCGATAAGGGCGGCCGCCGCCAGCCCCCTGCGCCGAGCTTTCAAATCCAGGCCGAGTTGTTCCTCCATGAACAGGAGCACGGCCGGGACCACCCCGGACGCGCCGCAGGTGGGCGCGGTGACGATAAGGCCCCCGGCCGCGTTTTCTTCGGCAGCGGCATAGGCGTATGCGTTGAACAGGCAGAGTGCGCGGTCGAACGGCGCCAGGGAACGGGCGCGCTCGTGGAGCACGGCTGCCTTGCGGCGCAGGCCGATGCTTCCCGGCAGCGTGCCCGCGGCGGCGCAGCCTCGCAGCACCGTATCGCGCATGATCCCCAGCATGTTGTCCAGTTCCGCGACAATGTCCGCCGGGCTTTTACCGGTCAGGGCCGTTTCGTTCTCCATGAGCAGTTCGTCGAGGCCGAGGCCGCTTTCGGCGCACCGCGCTTTGAATTCCTTCATGTCGGCATACGGATGCGGCGGTTTGCGTTGTTTCTCCCGTTTCATGCCTTTCCAGCGGATGAAACCGCCCCCTGTGGAATAGTATTCCACGGAAAAGAGCACATTGCCGCCTGCGGCGGCGGCGTCGACGGAGGATTGTACCGGCCCGTCCGGCGGCGGGGGAGGCCGGCGTCCTTCCCGCTCCGCTCCGCACACGGGAGAATCCGGTCCGTCGCGCTGCGGGGGATAGGAGGCATCGAGCAGTTCGATGATCAGCGTGTTGTTGAAGGGGTGTTTGTGGCGTATCGGCCCGTATTCGATATTACGCGGGCCGAGGGGTATGTTCCGCCCCTTGGGGAGCGTGAGGAACAGCGATGCCGCGTGCGGGTCCGCCGCCCTGCGCAGAAGCGAAGGGGCGCAGGCGTCGGGCGGGCAGCCCGTCAACCCGCCCACGACGGCCGGACCGGTACCGTGGCCCTTGCCCGTAGCGGAAAGCGAGCCCAGAAGACGCACGCGCAACCCTCCGGCCGCGGCCTGTATTTCCGGGGCAAGGGCGGCGGCCCGCCGGGCGAAGTCCGCGCCGGCCGCCATGGGGCCGATGGTATGGGAACTGGACGGCCCCGGCCCTGCCTTGAGCAGGTCGAACAGGGAAAGGGTTATGGGGTCGTTGCTGTGCCGCACGGCGAAGTCGCTTGTTTGTGGAAAAGAGGGGCCGCAGCGGCGTTGCACGGCGGGGCCGTTTCCGGCATGTCCCGCTCGAAAGCGGCATACAGGTCCGCAAACAGGGCGGGGACGCGGTGCATATCCCGCGGGAGCGGCAGAGCATGAGTTCGCCCCGTCAAGGTATGCCCGGCTTTGCCGGGCGTCA
The DNA here is from genome assembly GCA_031281815.1 of Desulfovibrio sp. GTDB lineage: Bacteria > Desulfobacterota > Desulfovibrionia > Desulfovibrionales > Desulfovibrionaceae > Frigididesulfovibrio. The sequence goes on from JAITEY010000028.1 coordinate 2,734, forward strand.
AGCGGCAATCCCTCTGAACGGCAATGCCGGAGAAACGCAGAGCGATGGTGGATTCGCCCCCAAACCTTGTTGCGGCACAGCCGCCGAGTTTTTGTAACCGCTCACGGGAGGATTTTTCAGCCGCATAAAAGGTACTATCATAAAGAAATCATTAAATTATATTGGTATATCAACAAAATCTTCCTCAAATTATTCATGATGAGCAAAGGAATGGAA
>JAITEY010000167.1 GCA_031281815.1 Desulfovibrio sp.
CCTACACAAGGAGAATTCAATGGCTGATTATGACGCCATCGTCGTCGGCGCGGGTCTTGCCGGCAGCACGGCCGCTTACTGCATGGCCAAAGCCGGCCTCAGCGTTCTGGTTCTGGAACGCGGCGAGACCGCCGGCACGAAAAACGTAACGGGCGGACGCATGTACGCCCACAGCCTGGAAAAAATCATCCCCGGCTTTGCGGACGAGGCCCCGGTGCAACGCAAAGTCGTGCGCGAACGTATTTCCATGCTGACCGATGAAAGTTGTTTCACTATAGACTTCGGGTCGTCCCGCTTCAAAGACCCGGCAAGCGCCTCCTATACCGTCCTGCGGGCAGAATTCGACGCGTGGCTGGCGGGCAAGGCGGAAGAAGCCGGCTGCGACGTGGTCTGTCCGGCCGTTGCCGACGACCTGTTGCGCGAAAACGGCAAAGTCACCGGCATCATCGCCGGCGACGACGAACTCACGGGCGAAGTCGTGCTCCTGGCCGACGGAGTGAACAGCCTGCTGGCGCAAAAGGCCGGCCTGAAAAAAGAACTCTCGCCGCACCATGTGGCCGTCGGTGCCAAAGAAGTGGTGGAGCTGTCCTCCGGCGTGATCAACGACCGCTTCAACCTCAACGACGGCGAAGGTCTTGCCCACCTCTTTGCCGGCGCCCCCTCGAAGGGACTGGTCGGCGGCGGTTTCCTCTACACCAACAAAGACAGCCTCTGCGTCGGTCTGGTGATTACTGTTGCGGAAATGGCCGAATCCGCCGCTCGGCTTCCGGACATGCTGGAAGCCTTCCGCGAAAGCTCCCCGGTCAAGCCCTATCTCGCAGGCGGAAAAATTATCGAATATTCCGCGCACCTGGTGCCTGAAGGGGGCATCAACATGACCCCCATCCTGAGCGCCGACAACCTGCTGGTGCTCGGCGACGCCGCCGGGTTCTGCCTGAACCTCGGCTACACCGTGCGCGGCATGGATTATGCGATCGGCTCCGGCGCCCTGGCGGCCGAAACGGTTATCGAAGCCAAGGAGAAAGGCGACTTCAGCAACGCTACGCTCGGTTCCTACAAGACCCGGCTGGAAAACAGCTACGTCATGCAGGACATGAACACGCACCGCAGGGCGCCGGACTTCATCGAACACACCCCGCGCATGTTCAAGGAGTATCCTGAACTGGCGGCAAACATCTTCGCGGATATGTTCACGGTCTCCGGTCCTTCGAAACTGATGGTGAAAAAAGCCCTGCCGCATGTCTTCAAGGCCGGGCTGCTCAATCTTGCCAAGGACGGATTCAGAGGATCAAGGGCGCTCTGACGCGCGTGACGGCGGGCTCCCCGAAAATCTTCTTTCGGGAGCGGGCTTCCAGACCATAAAGGAACTTTGCATGAACGTAGAACAAAAGCTTTCCACGAATAAATTCGTTGTGGATGAGGGACACCCGCACATCGTCATCCACCAGGAAAAGATGGACGCGGCGACCGTCAAGGCGCTCACCGTGGTCTGTCCCGCCGGGCTGTACACGCTGGACGACAAGGGGCGCATCATTTTTGAGGTGGCCGGCTGTCTTGAGTGCGGCACCTGCCGCGTAGCCTGCGCGCATATGCCGGGGGCCATGGAGTGGAACCACCCGCGGCCTTCTTTCGGCGTACAGTACCGTTGCGGTTGATTTTTTTTCGGCATACACCACTCGCCGGGCCGCTCCGGGCACAACCCGGAGCGCCCTTACACGCGGACGCCGGAGCAATTTCCCGGTGAAATTGCCCGCGTGTCCGTTTTTGCGGAATCATCCGGCTGACGGAGCCGGATGTGGATTGGAGCTGGTTACCATTGATTTTGTATGCCTCCGGCGGCCGGGAGAAATGATTTCCCCCGGACCCCCCGCATTGAGGATACACATGCTCAAAATTGAAACGCTCCAGCGCGGATCGATATTGAAAATATTGATCCGCGCTGCAAGGATGTGCCTGCAAATCCTTGTTGAGAGATTGCCGCGAGGCGAACTTGCTTCGCCGTCAAGCGGCAATCTCAAGCGCAGAATGCTCTAAAAAGAAACACGGGAGGATGCATGTTCACGAGTTTTGCCTACGCCATGGGTCAGCCGGGCGGCGGCGCCGGCGGGGACGCCGCCGGGTTCGCCTCTTTCGTCCCGCTTATTCTCATGTTCGCGGTATTCTACTTTCTGCTCATCCGCCCGCAGCAGAAACGCACCAAAGAACATAAGAACATGCTGGATTCCCTGAAACGAGGGGATGAAGTAGTCGCCGGAGGCGGCATTTACGGGCGCATCGTTGAATGCGCGGATGACTACGTGGTTCTGGATGTCGGCGACACCAGGCTCAAGATGGCCCGGGCGTCCGTAAGCGCCCTGGTGACCCGCGGCAAAGGCGAAACGCCCGCCAAAGGTAAAAAGGATTCCGGCAGGGGCGGGTCCGACAAGGCCGACAAATCCGGGGCCGACAAAAAAAGTGGAGGCAGTGAACGTAAAGCTCTTGCGGCCTCCGCCGACGCGGCCGACGAGGCCGGCAACGCGGACGCTCCCCGTGAGGATGCGGCGGAAGCCGACGCGCCCGCCGACAAGAGCGCCGAAACCGCCGCGCCCGCGGACAAGTAAGCGCTTTGCCGCGGCCGCCGGATACGCATTCAAACGCAATACGCATCCGGAACGCGAATAAGGGAAATGCGATGAGACAAGGGCTTTTGTGGCGTACCCTCCTCGGTGCCGCCGTGTTGCTTGCCGCCGTTGTGATGATCCTGCCGACCTTTCTGATCCCGGCCCCCCGGCCGGGCGTCAAGGCCGCTCCCAAAAGCGGATTAGCCGCTTTTATGCCTTCCGGCCGGGTCAACCTCGGTCTGGATCTCATGGGCGGCGTCCATCTTACGCTGGAAGTGGAAGCGCAGAAGGCCCTGGAAACGTCACTGGCCCAGGCCGGGCAGGACGTTATGCGCGAAGCGGGCGCCAAGGGCATACTCATGACCCGGCCCGCGCCTGTCAACGGCGCGCAACTGGAGTTTTTTCTGGCCTCGCAGGAAAAGCAGGCACTACTGACGAGCCTGCTGGAAGACAACTTCGACCAGTTGCGCCTTGCTTCGACAACGCCCGACGCCGGCGGCAGGCTGCGTTGCGTGCTGGAGTTTACCCCGGCCGCCCGCGACAGGCTGTCGAACCTTACGGTGGATCAGGCCCTGACCACCATACGCAACCGCATCGACCAGTTCGGCGTGGCCGAGCCCGACGTGCGCAAGGAACAGGGCGGCAACCGCATCAGCATTCAGCTCCCCGGTTTGACCGACACGCGGCGGGCCGTGGAAATCATCGGCAAGACGGCGCATCTTGAGTTCCGCATGGTGCGCGAGATGGACCCCAAGAGCAAAATTCCGCCGCGCGGCGCGCGCATTCTGCCCATGGAGTACAAGGACGCCGCAGGAAGGCTCGTGCAGGAAAGCATTGCCGTCGACGACACGGCGGTGCTCACCGGCGACCGCATCAGCGATGCGGCGCCGACGTTCACTCCCAACGGCGAGGCGATGGTCAGCCTGGCCTTCGACCGGCGCGGCGCGGACATCTTCAGCCGGCTTACCGAAGAAAACGTCAACAAGCGCATGGCCATCGTGCTGGACGGCAAGGTGTACTCCGCGCCGGTCATCAGGGAAAAGATTTCCGGAGGGCGGGCCAGCATTACCGGCAACTTTACGCCCGCCACGGCCGGCGACCTGGCCGTCGTGCTGCGCGCGGGCGCGCTGCCCGCGCCGGTCCTGGTCCTGGAGCAGCGAGAAGTCGGTCCCACCCTGGGGCAGGAATCCATCCGCAGCGGCGTGACGGCGGCCGCAATCGGCGGTACGGCGGTCATGGCGTTCATGATTGTGTATTACGGGGTATCCGGCCTGATTGCGGGCTGCATGCTGATTCTCGATATTCTGCTGATTCTGGCGGGCATGGCCTTGTTCGGGGCAACGCTGACCATGCCCGGCATTGCGGGCATTGTGTTGACCATAGGCATGGCCGTGGACGCCAACGTGCTGATCTTCGAGCGCATACGCGAGGAAATGCGGCGAGGTCTGAGTACGGCGGCGGCTGTGGACGCCGGGTTTTCCCGCGCCATGCTGGCCATAGTGGACTCGAACGTCACCACCGTCATCGCCGCCCTGATTCTGTACCAGTTCGGCACCGGCCCGGTGCGCGGCTTTGCCGTCACCCTGACCATAGGCGTGCTGGCGTCGATGTTTACGGCCGTCTTTATTTCCCACATTCTGTTCGACGTCTGGATGGGCAAACGCGGCCGCACAATCAGCATCTGACGCCGGGACGGACGACACGGGCCGACGGGACGCCGTTCGGACCATCGGCCTGTGCAGGCGCAAGGCCGGACATCGGAACATTGTCATGGTGATCTATACGCCCCCGGCGGCCGGGGGAAATGATTTCCCCCGGACCCCTCATCCGGAACACAGCAAACTCATCGGCCTTGCGTTTACCCGGGCCGACTCCCCTCATCGGAGCACGCATGGGACTGCATCTCATACCCGATACGCTGAATATCGACTTTGTCGGCATCCGGCGCTATGCCTACGTCGTATCCGTCCTGCTCATCCTGGCGGGCCTGGCTTCCTTCATTTACACCGGCGGGCCGCGTTACGGCATTGATTTCGCGGGCGGAGCCGTCGTGCAGGTCAAGTTCGCGCAGCCCGTATCCGATGAACATCTGAAGCAGGCGCTGGACGGCAGCGCCTTGCCCGGCCTTGTGGTCCAGAGCTACGGTACGGACGGAACGGACTATGTGCTGCGTATCGCCGCCATGAGCGAGAGCGCCGACGGATTGAGCAAAACCGTGAACGACGCGCTGAGCGCCGGACTCGGCGGGACCGGCTATGAAATCATGCGGCTGGAAATGGTCGGCCCCAAGGTCGGGGCGGATTTGCGCGCCCAGGCACTGGAAGCCCTGTATTATGCCATTCTGCTCATTTCCATTTATGTGTCGGGGCGTTTTGAGCGGCGTTGGTTCACGGCTGGTTTCATCGCCCTGGTCCTCGGCGCGTCCACCTTCGGCCTGAGTCGTTTCGGCCTGGACAGGATTTTTTTGGTGCCCGTCGCCGTTTCTCTGACCCTGCTTCTCTGTTGGCGTTTCAAGCTGGTGTTTGCCATAGGCTCCGTCGTTTCCATACTGCACGACGTGTTGATAACCGCGGGGTTGTATGCCCTGTGCGGCCGGGAATTCGATCTCACCACCATCGCCGCGCTGTTGACCGTTGTGGGCTATTCCCTCAACGACACCATCATCGTCTATGACCGCATCCGGGAAAACCTGCGCAGCGACATTGTGACCCCCCTGGGGACGGTGATCAACCGCAGCATCAACCAGACCATGTCGCGCACGGTGCTGACCTCCGGCACCACGTTGATCGCGGTTCTGGCGTTGCTGATTTTCGGGGGCGGCGTCATTTTCGACTTTGCGCTCGCCGTGTTCATCGGCGTCTTCATGGGCACGACCTCTTCCATTTTCATCGCCAGCCCCATCCTGCTGGCCATGAGCGCGGACATCAACCGCGAGGATTTTCGTCCCGGGAAGGATACGCGCGCCCGCGACGCCGACGGGCGTCTGGCGGCGCGGGTGTAGGCCCGCAGAGGCGGTTCGGAGATGAACGAACGCGCCGTGCGCAACAGGGTGCTGCGTTTCGTACTTGCGGCTCTGTTGTTCGGTGTCGGGTTGTACGCTTACAGGCAATTTCAGGGTACCGGGCGTGAAGGCGGGCCGCCCCCCGGACCGCGAACGGTGCGCGCCGTTGCGGCGCGCACCGGCGATGTGGATATTTTTATCCGCGCCCTGGGCACCGCGACCTCCCCGCATACGGTGACCGTCAGGAGTCGGGTGGACGGGGAGCTCACGGCCCTGCATTTTGTCGAAGGGCAGACGGTTGCCGCAGGCGACCTGTTGGCGGAAATCGACCCCAGGCCGTACAAGGCGCAGTTGCAGCGGGCCGCGGGCGCGCTGGCCACGGACGAAGCCCTGCTCAATCAGGCGCGGCGTGAATTGGAGCGTTACCGGAAACTTATCAAAGAGCATTCCGTATCCGCGCAGCAGCTTGAAGCCCAGGAAGGCGAAGTCGGCAGGCAGGAGGGCGCGGTGACGTCCGGCCGCGCCGCCGTGGCTGAAGCGGAGCTCATGCTGGAATACTGCAGCATCCGTTCGCCTGTTTCCGGCAGGGCCGGTCTGCGCAGGGTAGACCCCGGCAACATGATCCGCGCGTCGGACGACACGGGTATCGTGGTCATCACGCAATTGCAGCCCATGAACGTGATTTTCACGCTGGTCGAGAACCAGATAGGCGACGTGCTGAAGGCCATGTCCGGCGGTGCGCCTCTCCTTGCGGAAGTGCGCGGGCAGGACGGGGCGCTCATTGAAAACGGCGCGTTGCTGACGATAGACAACCAGATAGATACGAGTACCGGCACGGTGAAGGCCAAGGCTGTTTTCACCAACAAGGAGGGCCTGCTTTTTCCCAACCGTTTTGTGAATGTCCGCCTGAGGGTTGCGACGCTCAAGGATGCGCTGATTATCCCGACCTCGGCCGTGCAGCGCAACAATGAAGGGGCCTTTGTCTATGTGGTGGAAGACGGCAGGGCGGTCATGCGGAACATTCGCCCAGGGTACGCGCAGGACGGGGAATCTGTGGTGGAGGAAGGTCTGCGCGCGGGCGACGTAGTGGTGACTGACGGAGTGGACCGCCTGCGCGACGGCATGCCGGTCGTCTACAGTAAGTAATGCTCGAAACAGTTCGCTCAACGGCGGGTAAAGCCCGACTGCTCCTGTTTCGCTGCTAGAATTTGCTCCACAAAGCCTTGCAGAGCAGTTCACTCGCTTCATTCGTGAACTGCTCTATACGGTCGTGTAACCGGTATCACGGCGCGGCAAGCACGCGGAGCGTCTGACGGCCGGCGCGCCCCAGGTCGTCCACGGCCCGCAGTTCGGTCACGCCGGTCGGCGGCGTCCAGAGCAGATGCTCCCCCGGTTTGACCGACCCCAGATAGCTGTCGCCCGCAAACCAGAACACTTTGCCCGCGTCCGCATCCGCGTCGGCGCTGAGCGGAATGCGGCTGCGCGCCGGGTCCGACAGCTGTATCCTGTATGTGACGCCCGCCTTGGGGATGCGGATGCGGGGCGCTTCCCCCGGTATGCCCTCCGCGTCCGGCGACGCCCCGGCCGCGCACTCCGGCCCGAAAGGCGGCGGCGGCGCTTTGACGATGCCCGCCTGCAGGAAAATCTGCCGCATGTCCGTCGGCCGGAATTCCCAGACCCGCTCTTCCGTGTGCCCCGGCACGGGCGCGCAGGCCCGCAGCCCCGTCCTGCGGTCGATGAGGATGGTCCGGAAAATGCCTGAAGAACGCACGGGCGACACGCCGGGAATAAACAGCGTCTGTACGGTATCCCCGCAGAGCGCCGTGTCGAGGTCGCCGCTCGCCCTGCATACCTCCACGTGCCGGAGCCGCAGATCCCGCCTGCCTTGATCGGCCTTGTCCTCCAGAGGATACAGGTGGCCCAGGGCGGCTGCCGCCTCCATAAACAGCGGGGCCGCCGTCCCGCTGCCCGTGAGCATCGGGTTGGCCGTGTTGTCGAAGTTGCCCGCCCAGACCACAAGCACATACTGTCCCACTATGCCCGCCGTCCACGCATCGCGGAAGCCGTTGGACGTGCCGGTCTTTTTGTACACCGGCACCCGCCGCCCGAAGGAGACTATATATTCTCCGTCTTCTTTCAGCATGGACAGCGTGATGAACGCCGCTTCCGGCGAGAGCAGGCGCAGGGGCGCGTCCGGGATACCGCGCTCATGCGACTCGCGCACAAGGCGCAGCGGTCGCAGGCGTCCCCGGTCCGCGAGCATCGCATACATGCGCGCAAGCTCGCGCATGGTCACTTCCGCGCCGCCCAGCACAAGACTCAGGCCGTAATGCTCCGCATCGTTCGGCAGGTCCGCGCCTGCCGAGCGCAAAAAAGCGTACAAATCAGGATTGCGCAGCCGTGAGGCCAGGGAAATGGCCGGCAGGTTGCGGCTCAGGCGCAGGGCTTCGCCGGCGGGCAACGGCCCTTTGAACGTGCGGTCGAAATTTTCCGGATCATAGCCTGCAAAACTACGCGGTGAGTCCGCCAGCAGGCTCATGGGATGTATCAGGCCCTGGTCCAGGGCCAGGGCATAGATAAACGGCTTGAGCGCGGAACCCGGCGAGCGCCGCGCGCGTGTGCCGTCCACCTGCCCCTGTATCCGCTCGTTGTGAAAATCCGCCGACCCCGCAAGGGCATGCACTTCCATGCTCGGCCAGTGCAGCAGCAGCGCGGCGGCGTTGTCGAGGCCGTATCTCCCGTAACGGGCCGCGAAACGGGCAATACAGGTTTCCAGCACGCGCTGCGCAGGCAAATCCAGAGTGCTGCGCACCCTTTCGCCCGTATCCGCGCAGCCGTGCGTACAGTTGCGGACGACGGAGATGTTTTCTCCCTCATTGCCGTGCGCGCGGTTGCGGACGACGGAGATGTTTTCTCCCTCGTTGCCGTACGTACGGTTGCGGGAGACGGGGGGGATGTGTTCTCCCTTGTCGCCGGGTCGCTTTTCGACAATCCCTGTGCCGGCGGGCGTCCTTTCGCCGGCTTCCGCGTTGCCGAGCAGTTCACTCGTCACATGGGGAGCGAGAAAGGGCAGTTCCCGCACGGTATGCACGCGCAAGGGGGGTATGCCGGTCCCGCCGTCGGGCAGCGCAACGGCGCGGGCAACGGCGCGTCCCGCCTGAAAATCTCTGCCGTTTGCGGGATTGCGCCGCGCCGGATGCTGGGGCGTCGCGGCAAGGGCCAAGCTTTCCTCCGGCGTCAGCCGGGCGGGCGTGGTGTGAAAGTATACGCGCGCCGCGGCGCCGATGCCTTCAACATTGCCTCCGTACGGAGCGAGGTTGAAATAGGCTTCCAGAATTTCCCGCTTGGAATAATGCCGCTCCAGACGCAACGCGGCCCAGACTTGCGCGAGTTTGCCGGCGGGCGTCGAGGTTTTCAGACCGAGGCGCAGGCGCGCGACCTGCATGGTGACGGTGGACCCTCCGATGCGTCTGCCGCCGCCCAGGTAGGAGGTAACGGCGGCCCGGACCAGGGAGAAGGGATTGACGCCCGGATGCCGGTAAAAATACCGGTCTTCATACAGCAGCATCGCCTGCACGGCCGCCGGGGCGATGTCGTCGAGCGCGACGCGCAGGCGCCGCTTCTGATCCCCGGCAAGGGCGAGGCGCAGAAGTGTGCCGTGCCTGTCCTCGACGACCCGTGAAAACGGCACGCCGTCCAGCAGGGGCGGCGGCGGGAGCAGCGCGGGCACGGCCCACAGCACAAGCAGTATCGCGCCCGCAGCCGCAACGGCGCATTGCAGCGTTGTTTTTACATGCCTCCGGCGGCCGGAGCCGGATGAGGATTGATACATCTGCTCTAAAATTGCATGCGGGATGCGGGGTCGCCCGCGGCGGCGGTAAATGCCTCCAGTTCCCGTTGTTCCTCGGGCAGTCCGGGCGCGCCCAGGCGGGCGTTCGCGAGGCGTTTTCCCAGTTCCACCGCGGGTTGATCCACGGGATTGATGCCCATGAGCAGGCCGGCGAGTATGGTGGCCGTCATGCACAGTCCCATGAGTTTGCCCGCCGCGTGTTCGTCCGCCGCGCCCAT
>JAITEY010000279.1 GCA_031281815.1 Desulfovibrio sp.
CCATCCATAATAGGCACACGGCGGGCAGATGTCCAGACAGGCTTGCGCATTCCAAAGACAGCCGCGCAGCGGAAGTGCCGGACGTCTCGGCCCGCCGCCGTTGACGAGCGGCAAAGCGCAACTTATGCGCGTGATGAATAACGGTATACGGAATACTTCGTTCACGGACACGGCATCCGCATGGCAAAACAGGCATACAATCCGATATGAGTTTGGAAACGAGGAGGTTTTGTATGCTGAAAAATGTGTTCGCATGCGCCGTTCTGGTTTTGACGGCGTTCGCCGTCCCTCTGCCTGCCCACGGCGCAGCCGCAGGCAGAGACGGGAAGAAGATTATCGTGGCCGACGCCAATTCCACGCATCACCTGAACCTGTATGTGGCCTTTGAAAAGGGATTTTTCAAAAAACGCGGTCTGGACGTGGAAATCAAGCAGACCAGCTCCGGGGTCGCCGCCGTGGTGGGCGGCGAGGCCGACATTGTCTTCAACTGCCCCACAGGAGTCATCACCCCCATTGCCAAAGGACAAAACATCACCATCATCGCCCAAGTCAAGATTCCCTGCACCTCCGTGCTGGTGGCGCCGGTCAACGCGCCTTTCAAGAAACCTGAAGACCTCAACGGCCGGCAACTGGCCGGGCTTTCCAACACCTGCTGCGCGGTTATCGCCATACGCGATACGCTGAAAAAACGCTACAACACCGAATTCACGCTGACCGCCCTTGCCCCCGGCGCCGCCTTGGCCGCGCTGGAAAGCAACGCCGTGGAAGGGGCCATCCTGGAAGAACCGTTTGTCGCCGAAGCCCTGCTCCTGAAAGATGCCGAGGGCAAGGCCAAATATAAAACCTTTTTCGACGGCCGCTCCGACGTCGACGGCGACGGCAAAATCGAACCCAATCTGGCCGGGGAAAATCCGCCCTGCCGGACCATCAACGCCAACAAGGATTTTGTCAAAAACCGCACCAAGGAAGCCAAGGCGTTTATTGAAGCCATTGATGAAGCGGACAAGCTGATCCGCAAAAATTCCGTCGCGGAAGACATTGTCGCCATTGCGCAGAAGTATGTCCCCAATGTCTCGAAACAGGCAATCATCAACAGCAACCCCAAACTGGGCTTCCAGATCAAGCTGGATACCAAGGGCCTGATCGGCTACGCGCAGGCATTGGTCAACCAGGGAACCATAGCGGACAATCCCGGCGAAGCGCTCTTCGCTCCCGAATTTAAAGGGATTACCTGGTGACGGACGAGGGTTACGAAACAACGGGAATCCGCCGGGTTCTACAGGAACTCGGCGGATTCTGCAAAAATGCGCTGGGGAATTTCTTTTCTCCGGAATTTCTGTGCGTCCTGTTGCCGTTGCTCCTGTTATGGGAACTGTTGCCGCGCTTCGACATCATTCCCGCGAGTCTGCTGCCTCCGCTGAGCACGGTGGCGGTAACCTTTCGGGACATGCTCCTGCATAAAAATCTCATGCTCCATATCGCGTACAGCATGGGCAGGTTTTTTGCCGCCTTCGGCATAGCGGTAGGGCTTGCCGTCCCCATAGGCATGCTGATGGGCTGGAACCAGAAAATACGGGCCTTCATTCTCCCGCTCTGGCAGCTTCTATCGCCTATTCCTCCGCCCGCCTGGGTGCCGATGACCATCATTGTTTTCGGCATCGGTTCGAGCATGCACATCTTTCTTATGGTCATCGGCATCTTTTACCCCGTGCTGTTCAACACCTACCAGGGCATCAAGGATACCGATCCGCGTTACCTCGCTTCGGCCAGGGTCTTCGGAGCAAGCGAATTCACCCTGCTGCGCAAGGTATATTTCTGGCATGCCTTCGGCGCGATTATCATGAGTCTCAAAACCGGCGTCGCCATGGGGCTGGTGATGCTGGTCATCGGGGAAGCCTACGGCGGCAGGATGGGCATAGGCTTTCTTCTCGGGCAGGCCAAGGACTATTTCCTGATTCCAGACATGATGGTCTGCATGATGGTCACCGGTTTCATAGGTTGGTTTCTCATTGAAGTGTTGAAATATGTGGAGATAAAGGCGGCCGTCTGGAAGGTGGGGAGATAGGGACTGAATGATTGAAGTGTGCAGCATCAGCAAATTTTTTTCCGTTGTGAACGGCAAGGGGCTGGCCGAGGGTCTGACCGCCGTACTGAACGTGTCCCTGCGTATACCCGACGGCAGCATCGTCAGCCTGATCGGTCCTTCGGGCTGCGGCAAATCGACCTTGCTTGAAATCCTTGCCGGGCTTCAGGCTCCGACGGACGGCGAAATCCGCATCGACGGCAAACGCGTGCTGGAGCCCCTGCCCTCGACCCGCAAGGAAATGGAAGACTACAAACGTCGCTACCGCTTCATTTCACCTTTGGCCAACGGAGTGTTCACCGACCGCCCCAAGCACGATATCGCGATGATTTTCCAGGATTACGCCGTTTTTCCCTGGATGACGGTCCTCGGGAACGTCGTTTTCGCCCTGAAACTCCGTTCCGCGGGCAAACGGCGCTCCGAGCGGCCTTCCCGAGCGGAACTGGAGGAAAAGGCCCGCGTGTATCTGGGCAAAGTGGGGCTTACGGGGGCGGAACACAAGTATCCCTCGCAACTTTCCGGAGGCATGCGGCAGCGTCTTGCCTTGGCGCGGGCGCTTTCCGTGGAGCCGAAAATCATTCTCATGGATGAACCCTTTGCCGCCGTGGACGCCCTGCAGCGCGAAAAACTGCAAGACGAC
>JAITEY010000132.1 GCA_031281815.1 Desulfovibrio sp.
CATTTGATTTTGCAGGCTTTTTTACAGCGCGTGACCAACGGCGGCGCTCAAATCATCCGTGAATTCGCCCTGGGAAGGGGCAGGGTGGACGTATGCGTCCGCTACGCGGGCAAGGCGTATCCCCTGGAACTGAAACTTGCCTCTTCCAAGGCCCGCAAGCAAGGGCTCGAACAGCTGGAGGGGTATATGGCCGCTTGCAGCGCATCCGAGGGTTGGCTGGTTGTTTTTGACAGAGATCCGTCCAAAGGTTGGGATGAGAAAATCTCCTGGGCCGACGAGAAGCTGCCGGGGGGCGGGACGGCGCATATCGTCGGCTGTTGAAACCTGATTCCATCCGAAAATTTCTTATGCGGCCCCTTGTCAAGCCGACCCAAAAAAAACGAATTCGGTACGCGCGGGCGACGGAGCCTGCCGACGGCACCTATCTGTGGCGGGTTCCGGGGCATTATGCGGATTGACACAGCCTTGCCGCGAGAGCTATGTTTCAACGCACAAAAAGATTTTCTGATGAAATTGCCCCGTACGAAACAAAATTCGACACATGTCCGGCCGACGTACGACACGCGGCTGCACCGAACAGCTTTTTTTGCATTCTTCAGGCGTGCTGCAATACGTCAAGCCGACATTGTAACGCTGCATTTTCATCTCACCCCCTATTGAGGGAGTCGGCCTGCCGGGTCTGAAGCTGAACCTCGGCCGCCGAAGGCATGAAAATAAAGCGTTACACGTCGATAATTCCATCGGACGGAACCGGATAGTGGATTGAACCATGAAAGCAGAATACGTCAATGATTCCGCCAAGGGGCCGGGGTATGCTCTGGTGCTGCTCGGCGGGGACGATGTCCCCGACGCCCCGGCAACAGCGCGTTTCATCATAAAAAGATCATCCGACGGGAAAACGCTGGGGCGCGGCGGCTGGGACCAGGCCGAATGCGACCTGCCCTGCAGGGGCATTCAGCTTGCCGACGACGGCATTGCCCTTTCCGTAGGCCCGGAAGTGGTGGACAACCTTGATGCGCTGGAAGGTTACCGCTTTGTCTTGCGTTGCGCCGACGGCGGGGAGTCCGTCTGCTCCCTGCATCTCGCCGGCATTGTCTATTCCCCGCAGACCGGCGTGCGGGGGGTGGCCGAAGCTCCTCTTCTGTCGACGGCGAAAGCCCCGCAAGTCCCTCAGCAACCGGCGCGGGACGAAAGCACCGCGGAACTCGAAACCGCATCTTCACAAAAGGGAGATATTTCGGACCGACAAGAACTTGCCGATGAAGATATAATCACTCTCGACAATGTCGTGCAGCATGTGCCTGAAGCGGCGGCGGCGTACGAGTGCATCCCGCCCCTGCCCGCGCGTCCGGCGGGCGGCAAAAACAGAACGCAGCTTGCGGCGGTCTTGATCCTGCTTCTGGTCGTATGCGCCGGCGCGGCAATCCTCAAAACGCGCTCCGGGGCGACAGAGGACGATACTTCCTCCGCCCGGCCGCCCCTTGCGGACCAGGCCGCGCCCCCTGTTGCCGGGCCTCCGGCTGCCGAGGAAAAATCTCTCCCGGCCGCTCCGACGCCGGACAAGTCCGACAACGCGGGCCGGGCCGGGGAGACAAGCGCCCTCGGCAGGGCGCGCGGGCACCTTGCGGGCACGGCCGATCCCGAGACAAGTCTCGTGCTGTACCGGCAGTTGCGGACGGACGAAAACGGCGCGGACGCGGCTTTCCTGCTCGTTGAGGATGCGGCCCAGAAAGGGCACCCCGAAGCCATGCTCCTCGTTGCCGGCTGGTATGATCCTTTGGTTGCCGGTGACAAAGGCAGCATCAAAACAGATGCGGAAGCAGCTTTCAATTGGTATACAAAGGCGGCGCAGGCAGGGGTCGCGGAAGCGGCGGAGCGCCTTGCGGCTCTGAAAGAACGGCTCGCGTCCGAGGCCGCGGCGGGCAACAGGGAAGCGGAACGCCTGCTGAAACGCTTCCCCAGGTGATGTCGGCCCGAGCAGGCGCAAGGTCGAACATCGGAACATCGCAAGGTTGATTTATACGCCCCCGGAGTCGGCCTGAGCAGGCGCAAGGTTGATGATTTCCCGGCCGGCCTTACTGGAATCTTTTGACGGATGAGGATGCCGTCAAAGGGCGCAAGGTTGATGATTTCCCCGGCCGGCCTTCTTACTCGGACCGACTCTCTTCATTCCGGAGCTTTCGACAATGTTGCAGCATAGAGGCATATCCATGTTCACGTTTGTTCAGTCAGCCGTTGCGTGTCTGTTGCTCTGCCTTTGCGCGGGCCCCGTGTCGGCGGCCGCGAAGACCCCCCTGCTTCTGGAGGGCAAAAAAACTTTGTATCAGCGGGTGGTCACGCATCCCGGCGCGCGCCTGACGGCCGGGCCGGAAGAGACCGCGCAGGTCTTGCAGGACCCCGTCAAAACTTTCAGCGTGTTTTACGTGTTCGAGCGCAGGGACGGATTCCTGGAAGTCGGGCCTTCGACGTCCACGCCCGCGGGTTGGATGCGGGACAACGAGGCCACCGACTGGCCGCAGGCCATGACCCTGCTTTTTGCCGAGCGGAGCGGGCGCATGCCGGTCTTGTTCTTCAAGGACCTTCAATCGCTGGAAACCTTGTGCGCGGCCGACGACCTGAAGGAGCGCCTGGCGAACCTGCAAAAGCGCCCGGCCGGCACAGGCGCCGGACAGGAAGCGCCGGCCGATACGCCTCTGCTCGCTTCGGAGCCGGCCGACGTCGAAGGCGCCGTGTCCGCATCGCGCTTCTACCTCATGCCGATACGCAGTATGAGCGCCCCTTTTGAAGGGACGAAATTTCTGGAAGTGGCCTCCATTGATCCCGGCTCGGGCGCCGGCGCGAAGACGGGGCAGGGAACGGGAGCGGGCGGAGCGGGAGACGGCCGGGCCGAACGCGGCCGGCCGAGCACGGGCGTCGCCTTTGTCATAGACACGACCATTTCCATGAAACCCTATATAGATGAAAGCCTGAAGGTTATTCGCGCGGCTTTTGACGATATCGAAAAACAAAACCTGGACGCGGAGGCCGGTTTTGCCGTCACGGCCTTCCGCAGCAGCACGCGGGGCAGGCCGGAAGTCGAGTATACCACGCGAAAAGTGTGCGACTTTACAACGCTGAAGGACAGGAAAAAACTTGAGGATGCTTTGGCCGACGTGCGCGAGGCCGCGGTTTCCACCCACGACTATGACGAGGATTCCATGGCCGGCGTCAAGGCCGCCGTTGATGACCTGGACTGGTCGGGGTACGACGCCAGGATCATCGTGCTCATTACCGATGCCGGCCCCCTGCGCCCCGGCGACCCTCTGGCCGGAACACGCATGGCTCCGCCGGAACTGCGCGAC
This sequence comes from Desulfovibrio sp., assembly GCA_031281815.1. Lineage (GTDB taxonomy): Bacteria > Desulfobacterota > Desulfovibrionia > Desulfovibrionales > Desulfovibrionaceae > Frigididesulfovibrio. The sequence goes on from JAITEY010000132.1 coordinate 3,342, forward strand.
TACGCCAAGGCGAAAAACATCTGGCTCACGGCCTGCCACATACTCACCCCGACGGGAAAACACGACCATGCGTACGCGGCCAAAGCCTACCGCGACTTGACCAGAACTTCCGACAAGGCTTCCAGTTACATGCCTATCAATGCCCCGGATCAAAAAACCGGGACGGAGAGCTTTCGCAGAACGGCAACGCAGTTGGCCGCAAGTCTAGCCGGCGTCGTCAAGCATACGGCCGCGGACGCAAAGAAGCGCATGCAGGCCGCAGGGCCGGGCAAAGCCCTGAGTCCGGAAGAAGAGGCCCGGCGCATCGGTGAAAGCATCGGTTACGCCGCCCGCCTGGACTTTCTCGGCAAACAACGCGGGAACCGCGCCCCCTCCGTCGTGAACGCCTGGGTCGCGGACATGGATTTGGCGCAACTGGCCGACGGCCGCTATATCCCGACCGTGGAAACGGCCGTGCTGCTGACTAAAAATCAGCTCAGCGACCTGCAGCGCACCCTGCAGATTATCGTGGACAACGCCGAACGCACCAAAAAAACGGATTCCAGGGATTTTTTTCAGTCCATACTCTCGGCCTCGGCCCGGACGGCGCGGGACCCGGCAGCCTTCAGCGCGCAGCCCGGCCGCAACCTGCAGGAAAGCGGAGTCCTCGGCGAATTTCTCGAAGGGCTCCCCTA
>JAITEY010000183.1 GCA_031281815.1 Desulfovibrio sp.
ATGATAATGGCCGAACCACCATCGACTCGGCGTGAACGCCTTGAAAATTTTATCCAAGTACGACTTGGAAGGGTCAGTTTCTTTATTCGCCAAGAAATCATCTTGCAGTCTGAGATTGAATACTTTGGGGCATGTATGGCTGACTATCCAGTCCACTTTGGTCCCCTGCGGCGGCAGCTTGGCCATATCGGCATCGTCGATGACTTCCTGCTTCCACCAGGAAACGCGCGGTATCCTGAAATGCTTATCAATGCTGTCGGCACCGCCGCAAAACATGACAGTGGTGCCGTCAATCAGGGTGAGCATTGAGCCGAATGTGGCAAAGTACACAGAGGGGCAAATTTCGATGAACGGCTTGTCTGGTTGCCCGGCTTGCAATTCGTCGAGAACGTCGTGGTTTTCATGGTTCCCGTCGCACCAGAAGATTTTTACCCTGTTGCCCTTGATGCCGTCTACACTATTGTTGATATTGATACTGTTTCGGTGAGGCCAATAACCAAAGTCGCCGACTTGCAGAATGACTGCCTCTAGTTCGTCGTACTGTGCTTTAAGCTCCGCGATTTGTTTTGAATGACGGATATTCTTGTTGATAAAGGCGTTGAGACTTCCCCAATCGCCGTGAATATCGCCGAGGACATAGATTTGTTGAGCGACAGTCATATATGTTTTCGGTGATTTAAAATACTACTGAAGCAAAAACTCAAAGAAAGGAGAATTTCTTGCCACAAGTTTTAACCTCGCTTTGCGTCGTTAGTTTTGTGGTTGGCCTCGACCTAAAGACAGTTCCCAGATTTTATCGGGGATCATTGCACGATGCCGTTAATAAACGCTCTTGCCGCTCCAGTGACCATCTTTCTGAATTCGAGGGCTTGACTTTCAAGAATGCTTTCCGCAATGTCCCGAGACATTTTGATTGTTGCTCTACTTAAATAGGAATTTTCAACGCTGATACGCTTGCCGTTCAGCAAGTCCAATACGGCAATAAAGCGCGTAAAATCACCGGTCACAGGCGTCTTGGAAAAGAGTAGATCGAGATCGGAAGCATCAGCTTCACCCTGATAACTGCTGAAAATGTACTCCTCCATCTTTGCGACGCCTTCCCTAAAATCAGAGTTCGCAAAAGGGAATTCTGTAAAATCCTGCATGGTTAAAGCTGCAAGAAAACCTTCCGCAAACTTCACTTCACGCGATGACAGCATATTCTCTCCCGGCGAAGCGCCTCAAACTTAATAGCGTTTTCTCCACAAAAAGGGTGTGATTCCTTAATCAAAGAGCGTGCCGACATGTCCAATTTTTTTACTACCGATCATACGGCACTGCCACCCTACCCTGCTCATCCATTAGAAATTCTTTATAGTTTGAAACCACTCCATTCAGAGAGATTCTCACTGACGTCCGGCAAAGCCGGGCAGATCCTTCAGTGAAGGCGCAATCCACTCGCTCCTTCCCGCCGGTACGGGGTCTCAGTCGGCGGGTGGAACCCGGTTGTGGAATGAAGCACTGGTTTGAGCGGCGCCTTTTTCTCTGAGAATGCGCCACAGTGTCGTGCGGCTGATCCCAAGGCGGCACGCCGCCAAGCCCTTATTGCCGCCGGCCGCCGTCAAGGCTTCCCTTGCCGCCTGCCTTGTGATCTCCCGGATCGTTTTTCCGTCTTCGAGATCAGTCACGCCTGGATCGTCTCCAGCGCTCGTCGGGCCAAAGCGCGCAGGAAAGAAGCGTTCCTCTGTGTCGAAGGCGTCTCGCGCCTCGGCGCAACCCACGCTTTGTGCAGCCGAAAGCACCGAAGTGCGTTCGCACAGGTTGCGCAACTCGCGAACATTTCCCGGCCAATCTTGTTTTCCGAGAAGCTGAAGAGCCTCTTCGCTCCAAACTGAACAGTGGCCGTACCTTCGGCCAAACTGGTCCAGAAAATGCCGAGCCAATATTTCGACATCTCGCCCGCGCTCGCGCAGAGGGGGCAGGGTCAGGCCGAGCACATTCAGACGATAGAAGAGGTCGCCGCGGAACAGCCCCCGCCCGGTCAGCGGTGCCAGGGGCCGATTGCTGGCCGCAATTACCCGCACGTCAACAGGGATGACACGGTCATGTCCGAGACGCATGACTTCATGCTCTTGCAGAACTCGTAGCAGTCTGCCCTGCAAACAGAGCGGGATTTCCGAAACCTCATCCAGAAAAAGAGTTCCGCCGTGGGCCAGTTCAAAAAAGCCCGGCTTGCCCTCTTTTGAGGCTCCCGTAAACGCGCCCTCTACATAGCCGAAAAGCATGCTCTCCAGCAGGGTTTCCGGAAAAGCCGCGCAATTCACTGCGACAAAGGGCCCTTTCCGCCTCGGACTCGCATTGTGCATGCTCTGTGCCACAATTTCCTTTCCCGTTCCCGTTTCCCCATAGAGAAGAACGCCGGCTTGCGTTCGGCTGTATATTTTTGCTTTATCAAGCATCTGGGTGAACACGCGGCTACTGCCCAAGCACTGCTCAAAAGTATAGCGCGCAATGTGTCCCTTGGAATGCAGGGAAGAGCGGATCGTCCCTTCCATCTCCTGTACCCGGCTGATTTCCTGCAGCGTGGCAACTGCCCCGCGGCTGACGCCGTTCACCAGCACAGGGAAACAACTGGCCGCCACGGCATGCTTGCCTTCAAGGAGTGTAAGGACAAAATCTTCCTGGCCGGAAAGTGCTCTTGTCGCGTCAAATTGAGGGAGCAACGCGGAGGCTTTTTTCCCCACCAGATCGCGCTCCTTGCCTTTCGGACCGCGCATGAGCCTGACGGCCGACGTGTTACATTGCGTGACCACGCCGTTCGTATCCAGCATGATGATGCCTTCGGCCAAGGAATTCAAGCTGATTCTGGTCTGCTCCATGGCCGTCCGCGTCTGCAAAGCCGCGCCGGCCACGAGTACGGCTTCTTCTATCGCCTGACGCAAAGATTCCTCGCACGAACGGATCAACACGGCCGGCACGCCACGGCGCTCTGCTACGCCCACGATGGTTGCACCGCCGATGATCGTTCGCCGACCTTGGCGCATCCGTTCCTCAAAACAGGTTATTGCCTCATCTTCACTCCCGATGACGTGAAATTCCAATTCCAGCCCAAGGATGTCGATTATTTTCTGTAACCCGTGGACCATGTTTTTAGTGCCGATAACTGTATAGGGCCTAGGGTTGTCGGGATTAGAACGACAGAGGTGAATGGCCCGCATCACGTCATAGCCGGTGGTTTTCAATTCGATGAGCGGGATTTCAGGGGCTAATGTTCTGCTTAGGGCGACACCCGTCACTCCTCGGCATATCGCGGCGTCCGGCTTGATGCGCAGGCGGGAAACGGCTCTGGCCCCGATGGCCTGCATTACTTCAAGCCTGACGCCCTGCTCCCGCCATTCCGCAATCATTCCCCGACCCATCTCCGTCAGTTCTTCATACGGGGAGACAAAGATGACGTGCATCATGCTCATGCCGCTGCCTCCGGCGAACGCGTCCAGCCTGGTGTTTTTTTAAATGTGAACATTTGTTTCATCTTGTAACAAAATGAAAACAAAACGTCCAGGGGTTCCTCTGGGGACAGCCGCGTAATACCCTTTTTTCCAAAAAGAAATTGAACTTTTTTTTCTTGGTATGACTATTGCTGAGCCTGTTTCAAGGCTATCGACTTTGTAGACACAAAAAACAGGACGAGGAGGACTAATGAGCAGGCAACAAACCCCCGAGACGGAACTGGACAGGCGTAATTTTCTAAAAGGCGGAGTTGCCATGGGCGTGGGCGCCATGGTGGCGACCGTGGCAAACAACAAGGCCGTTGCCGCGGAATCTCCTTCCGCGCCTCCGCCGGCTGCGCCCGCAGCACCGGCCGCCGCGCCCAAAAAGTTGACCATGGGCGATGTGCTGCGCGTTGCGCGCGAAAAACTGTACCCCCTCTGTAGGGTCTGTCCCGAATGCGACGGCGTGGCCTGCGCCGGCGAAGTGCCGGGCATGGGCGGCTTCGGCTCGGGCAAGGGTTTCAAGAACAACTACAATGCCCTGGCTGCCGTCGAACTTGTCATGCGAACCCTGCACGATATGAAGAAGCCCAACCTCACCACCCGCATCTACGGCCATACCCTATCCATGCCCGTCATGTCCGCAGCCACAGGCGGCGTGACCTATAACATGGGCAACAAGATGAAGGACAACGAGTACATCAGCGCAATCTTCGGCGGCTGTCTGGACGCCGGGAGCCTGGGCATGGCGGCAGACGGCATCGGCGACAGCATGGAAGTGTATCAAGGACGCCTCAACATCCTTAAATCTTATGGCGGCAAGGGCATGATGACCATCAAGCCCAAGGCTCAGGACGAAATCATCAAACGCGTCCGCCTGATTGAGGAAGCCGGGGGCATCGCCTTTGCTGTCGATGTCGATTCAGCCGGACGTGCCGCGCGGGCCGTGCCGGGGCAGATCGTCGAACCAAAGACCGCCGCTCAACTGGAGGAAATCGCAAAATCCACCCGATTGCCCTTTATTGTCAAAGGCGTGATGACCGTTGACGAAGCCAGAATTGCCGTGGAGTCGGGCGCAAGCGGCATCGTGGTTTCCAATCACGGCGGCCGGGTACTCGACTACACGCCCGCGTCAGTCACCGTTCTACCCAGTATCGCTGATGCCGTGCGCGGCAAGATTACGATTTTCTTTGACGGCGCCATCCGGCGCGGAGTCGATGTCCTGAAATGTCTGGCCTTGGGTGCCGACTGTTGTCTGGTGGGCCGTCCTCTGGTGCGAGGCGCACACGGCGCCGGGCGCGAAGGCGTGGCTCTGATGATGAACCAGTTCAAAAACGAACTCACGGACGCCATGGTGCTTACCGGCGTCAGGGATGTGCGCGACGTCCCGCGCAGCATCATCGCCGGGGGGATAGCAGTATGAGGCTGCTGCGGGCCATCGTCACTGCGGCCCTGCTGGTCCTCTTTCTTCCCGGTGCGGCGCAGGCCACGGACAAGGGAGCTACCCTGAAGTACGGCGGCGGCGGACTGGGAACCGTTCTCTTTGACGGCGGAAGGCATGCCGGCAAGGGCTATGTTTGCAAGGACTGCCACCTGGATCTCTTTGTCACCAAAAAACAGGCCAGAGTACTCATGTCCGACCATTTTTCGGACAACCTCTGTTTTCGTTGTCACGACAATTCGACAGCTTCCAAAGACTGTATCACCTGCCATAGGGATGTTCCGTCGTCCGGGATGACGGCCTCAGACTACATGCGTGGAGCCATGACACAACAGGTCGCCGGTGATGAGGAGCGTCAGGAACTGCTGGGCGGACAAAACGGCGCAAGCGGGCAAACGCGTGCCTGCCTGAGCTGCCACAGCGATCCGAACTTACGCCCGGTGAGCGAGCGGGGTAAAAGCCTCAACCTGCTTGTGCAACAAGGAGCCTACGGAATCGGTGCGCACGGCGCCCTGCCCTGCGTGACCTGTCATTTCGGCTTGGAGGGAGCGGCAAGCTTCACCCGCCGGCCGCATGCACTAAACCGCTCCGTGACGGTAGATTGCAAAAGCTGCCATGCAGAGCGCTTGGCTCCCGAAGTCGCCTCCTTCGATGAAAGCGTTCATATAAAAAAGACCGGGGAGAAATTCGTCTGCGCAAACTGCCACGATGCGCATAGTCAACCCCGGCACGGCTGTCCGCCTGCTTGGCTCGACGCTGTGGCACAATACAACAGCGTCTGCCAAAGCTGCCACATGAACCCGGAACGCTTCGCCCAATTCAGCACCACCCCGCTGAATCCCGCAGGCATAGCACACTCTTTTCTGGTCAAGTTCAAGGAACATGACGACAAGGTACTCTGCGCGGACTGCCACAGCCCCGTGGACTCAGGCGGACTGGGCCGTGAAGCTCACCACATTCTGGAAAAAGGAAAAGCTTTGCGCGACTGCGCTGCCTGCCACCGGAATACGGATTCCCTCATCATCAGCCGAGTTGCCCTGCGCGACGGCAATGCTGATGCCCTGAGCGGCAGTTATATTCCGGCCCTTTCGGAACCCGCTTCCCTGGACCGTGCAGGTTTTTGGGCCTTCCTACTTCTGCTCGGCGTCATCATGCTGCACGTGGCGTTCCGCCTGTGCGGCAAAAAAACCGCACCTGCAGGACTTGTCACAAGCGAGTTTGTGTATCCCGCACCCATCCGGCTCTTCCACTGGATCAACGCGGTCGGATTTCTTCTGCTTCTCTGGACAGGTCTCGGCATTCACTTTGAGGGGCTGCCCCTTGTCCCCGCTCTGGAAACGTCCGCACGCATCCACAACGGCGTGGCCTGGGTTCTTATCGCCAACTTTGCCGTCTTCCTGTTGTACGGCATCTTCACGGGGGACATACGGCAGTATGTGCCGCGGGGGCCGGACCTTGCTGGCAAAATCGCGGCTCAAGCGCGATACTACCTGTACGGCATCTTCAGTGGGGCAAAAAAGCCCTTCCCGATCAGCCGCGAACGGCGTTTCAACCCTCTGCAGCAGGTCTGCTATTTGGTGGTGTTCATCATTGGGATGCCGGTGCTCCTGCTTTCAGGCGCGCTTCTACTCTTGCCTGAAAGCGCGACATCCGGCCTAGCCGGGCGCGAAACGCTGGCCTCGGCGCACTATGGCTTGGCTATCGCCTTCGGACTCTTCCTCGCTGCTCACCTCTACATGACAACGACCGGCGACAGCATCACAAGCCTTATCCGAGGCATGATCACCGGACGCCACGAACAGAGAGAAAAGAAAGACGAAAAATCAGAGGAAGACCGGAGAGACTCCGGTTGAAGCGTTGACTTCTTCTTCTTGTGTGTGAGGGGGCAATGCCTGGGCAATGCCCCCTCTCTCACAAAAATTCTATACGGCCTGAAGCCTCTCCCTTCTGGAAGATGCAGGAGTCGCAAGCCCGGCTTCGTCAAACATTCCGTTCAGG
>JAITEY010000029.1 GCA_031281815.1 Desulfovibrio sp.
CATGTGGACTTTACCGTGGAAGTGGAACGCTGCCTGCGCGTCCTCGACGCGGCCGTCGGCATATTCTGCGCCGTGTCGGGCGTCGAACCGCAGTCGGAAACGGTATGGAAACAGGCCGATTCCTTCGGTATCCCGCGTCTGGCCGTAGTCAACAAGATGGACCGTCCCGGCGCATGCTTTGCCGCTGTTCTGGACGACATGCGCCGGCGGCTCGGCGCCTGTCCCCTGGCCGTGACCGTCCCGCTGGGCGAAGGGGGCGAGTTCCGCGGCGTCCTTGATCTCGTGCGGCAGGAAACGCTGCTTTTCGATGCGCGGGAACAGGGCAGAACCGTCACCCGCCTGCCCTACGGCGAGGAAGAAGCCGCTCTGGCCGCGCCCTGGCGCGAAACCCTGCTTGATACCCTGAGCCTGGAGGACGACGTCCTGCTCGAACACTGCCTCTCCGGCGCGGAAATTCCCCCGGAGATGCTGGACGCCGCCCTGCGCGGGGCGACCCTGGCCCGGCGCATTACCCCCGTCTTTGCCGCATCCGCCCTGCGCAACACGGGCGTACAGCCGGTCCTGGACGCCGTATGCCGCTATCTCCCCGCGCCTTGGGATATTCCCCCGCAACAGGCCGTCGACGCCGCGACGGGTGAGGAGTGCCCCTTGCCCCCCGACCCCGCCGGCCCGCCCTGCGCGCTGGTTTTCAAAGTGAGCATGAGCGGCGGCCGCAAGACGCTCTTCCTGCGCCTGTACTCCGGCGTCATCCGCGAAGGGGACCGCCTGCTCAACAGCGCCGCGGGCAGGGAAGGCCGCGTCATGCGCCTGTTCCGTCTGCGCGCCGACAGGCGAGAAAATCTGGAACAGGCTGAGGCCGGCGATATCGTCGCCGTCCAGGGATTCAAGGATGCCGAAACCGGCGATACCCTGTGCAGCCCCGGCGCGCCGCGCATGCTCGAACGCCTGCGCGACTGGCGGCCGGTCATCTCTCTGGCCTTCGAGCCGAAAAACAGCGAAGAGGGCGAAAGGCTGGACGCGGCTCTGGAGGCTTTCCGCGCCGAAGACCCCACCCTGGCCCTGGAAACGGAAGAAAGCTCGGGCCGGCGCATCGTTTCCGGCATGGGCGAACTGCACCTGGAAATTCTGGCCGACCGCATGCGCCGCGAATGGAACGTCGCCCCGCGCGTCGGCAACCCGCAGGTGATACGCCGCGAATGCGCGGCGACAACAGCGGAAGGCCGAGGAGAGTTCGACCGCGAATTGGGCGACAAACCTCACTACGGGTATGCCGAGGTCCGGGTGTCGCCCCTCGGGCGCGGGGAGGGCACCGCCGCGGGGTTCGCGCCCGACGCCTACCGGGTCGATGAATGGCGCCGCCCCCTTGTCGCCGCTGCGGAGCAGGGGGCGCGCGACGCCTGCTGGTCGGGCCCCTCCGGCCTGGAAGTGACGGATACCGCGGTGCTGATCACGGGCATCCGGCGCAGAGCCGACGGCCTGTGCACTGAAGCGGGCATGCACGCGGCCGCGCAGCAGGCCGTGCGCGCGGCGTTGGAAAAAGCCGGAAGCCTGATACTGGAACCCATCATGCGCCTTGATCTCGCCGTGCCGGAAGACTTCCTCGGGGCGACGCTCGCCCTGCTCAGCGCCCGGCAGGCCAAAATAGAAGAAATGGACGACCACGCCGGACAAAAGCTGATCCGGGCGCTGGCCCCCATGCACGCCCTTTTCGGGTTTGCAGGCGCCCTGCGCTCGGCTACCCAGGGGCGCGCCGGACTGATCATGCAGTTTCTGCGCTTCGACGCCGCTCTGTGAACGGTGCAAGGCATCCCGAGGAGATTTGGAACTGCTGCCGGGTAACACCTGTTTTTACGCCTCCGGCGGCCGGGGCGCTGCCCCGGACCCTCGGCCTGAGCAGGCGCAAGGCCGAACATTGAAACATTGCAATTGATTTATATGCCTCCGGCGGCCGGGGGAAATGATTTCCCCCGGACCCCCTCATAAGGGACAGCGCGAAAATTTATTCCGTTTCAGGACGGCAACGGGCGCTTGTCCCGTATTCTGACCACGCTTCTGCTGTTACGCTGCGGTTATGCCTACACGCCGTACAGTTCTCTTGAGAGTGTCATCGAAAACAACAAAGAGGGCTATTACTTGGCCTTGCGCCGGACGCAAACAACAATCCGCACGGACGCTCCCGACCGGCACCCCTGGCTGTTGTTTTTCCTACGTTCCCTGCATCGGCACCGGCAAGCGGATTCTCAGCATTCACCAAGAACCTCAATAAGTTTATTCGGCTCGGAATGATAAAAAAGAGAAACCGGCCACTCTTCATTAATAGGCTGCAAATCAAAAATGTATTGATTAAATTCAACGTTTCTCTTTTGAAAGACATAAGGAATGGTTTTTGGTATATCTCTTCTTCTGTTGAAAACAATAAATTTACTCCTTATTTCTTTCGCGAAAAGTAAAGAAAAAAACGCTGAACCGTCAAATCCGGCGACAACATCAGACGTACTTATCAATCTGACTTGTTCTCGAAAATGCAACGCCTCCGGATGGATTATAGTGTAGCCGATTTTTCTTAATTTTTCTTCAATTTCATGTTCATTTGTCACCTTGCCGTTTTTCAACTTAGACCTGGACAGCCATATCTTTTCTTTTGTTGTCTTTGATTTATTGCCGTTTTTTGAAAAAGTAAAATATTGCATTTTATTGATTTGTTCATCTATTATAAATAACGGGCTTATTGAGCTTCCGGGGGGAGAGTATATAAGGTTATTTACAGATGTCGGAATTTTTACAAGGCGTATTTCGTTGCGTATGCCTATTGTTTTGAAGAGTAGACTATGTACATCATAGATTTTATCGTTCGGACTTATAAAGAGGATTGGATAATCTTTACATTGTCGTATTGCATATAATCTTGATAGAGACTCCCATATAAAATGTCCAAAATGTCCGAACAGACATCCGCCGTAGATGTATGTGCCGCTCAATTCTTCAACATATTTTTGAAATAGTGCCGGCTTCCCTCTGTGCAATAAACTGTCTTCCACAAATTGTCCTTCGGCAGTGTACACGCCCCCGGTAAACGAATCCATAGTTCCGTCCAGGGGAAGTAGGACGGTATTTTTGAGCAGGCTGATATTTGCGGTATTCATACAGATAGAGCAAGCCTTGCATTTACGTTCTTGTACGGAGCCTGAGCTGTCGCAGGTAAGCGCCGGAGTAGATTAACATTGATTTTGTATGCCTCCGGCGGCCGGAGGAAATGATTTCCCCAGTCGGCCCTGCGCCGGCTCAGACCGACTCCCCTCATCGGGGATACACATTCTCAAAGTTGCAACGCGCTAGCGGCAGTGTTCGGCAATACTTGCGAAATCGTCGGTCACCCGACTGAACACGTCAACCAATACGGGGTCGAAATGGCTTCCCCGTCCGGCCAGGATGATTGCTTCGGCTTCCTTTGTCGTGAGCGGGGCTTTGTAAGGCCGTGACGAAATCAGCGCATCGTAGACGTCGGCTATGGCCATCAACCGTCCTTCCAGGGGGATGTCGTCGCCGCGCAGACCCGCGGGGTACCCCGAACCGTCCCATTTCTCATGATGCGCGCCGACGATGCTGCGCGCATAGCGCAGAAAAGCCCGTTCCGACGTCCTTTTCGCAATTCCGTCTATGGTCGCCGCCCCGATGGTCACATGTGTTTTCATTTCCTCGAATTCCTCCGGCGTCAGCTTGCCGGGCTTGTTCAGAATTGCGTCGCGGATGGCGATTTTTCCTACATCGTGAAGTTGCGCGGACTGAATCAACAAATCAATATCCCATGATGAAAGCACATCGTTATAAATTTTCTCTTCAAGCATCTTGTTTACCAGGACTTCAAGATACATTTGTGTCCGTATGACATGTCCGCCTGTCGGGTTGTCCTTGCATTCGACCATGTCGGCTACAGTGGAAAGCACGGCATTTTGCAGTTCAACGACCTGTGCTGTTTTGTCCCGCACCATTTGCTGCAGGTTGTCGTTGTAATTTTTCAATTCCTTTTTCTGGGACGCAATCAGAAGATGGTTTTCGATGCGCTTCAGCAGGAGCGGCGCGGAAAACGGCTTGGTCACATAATCGATGGCTCCCAGGCTGAGGCCTTCCAATTCGCTGCGTTCATCCGACCGTGAGGTCAGGAAAATAACCGGTATATCGGCCCGGCGCGCATCGGCTTTCAACAGCCGGAGCGTTTCACAGCCGTCCATCTCCGGCATCACGATGTCGAGCAGGATGAGGTCCGGCGTCACATGTTGCAATATTTCGAACATCTTTTTTGCCGAGGGGCACGGGTACACTTCGTAGCTGTCTTTCAGCATGGATTTGCCCATGGCAAGATTGGCCGCGTTATCGTCGACCAACACGATCCTGCATCGTCTGCTCTGCATTGTCTTTCTCTGCCTTTACGCCGTGCGGGCGCAAGCGGGGAGCGCGTCTTCCGCGGGAGACTCCGAAGCGTCGCCTGCGCAACCCGGACAACGCCGTCGCGCAGGCTTTTCTCCGAAGGGAGCCGTATTTTGTCGGGCGGCGCAGGCGCGCCGGCCGTTGTTTCCTCAGATGCCGGCGGGGCTTTCCAGGGATTGACGCAACGCTCCGAGGCTGATGTTGTATTTTTCCATTTTGGCGTACAGGGTTGAACGGTGTACGGCCAAAGCCTTGGCGGCCTTGCTGCAGTTGCAGGTATACTTGAGCAGGGTTTTCACGATCAGGTCGCGCTCCCGGTCGACCACCATCTCGTTCAGCGCCGTGCCGGCGTTGATGCCCATGCCGTTTTCGGTAAGCATGCGTGAAGGCAGATGCTCGGGTTTAATGATGTCGCGGTCGCAGGTCATGAAGCAACGGCCGATAATGTTTTTCAGTTCCCGAATATTGCCCGGCCAGGAATAATTCTGCAGACAGGCGATGGTTTCCAGGGCAATGGACCGCTTCTGCGCATAGGTGTTGTTCAATTCTTCCAGAAAGCCGTATGTCAGGGCGGGGATGTCCTCTTTTCTTTCGCGCAGCGGCGGTATGAACACCGGCAGCACGTTGAGGCGGTAGTACAGGTCCTCGCGGAAGGTCTTGTCCTTGATTTTCTGCTCCAGGTTCTGATTGGTGGCCGCCAGGATGCGCACGTCCACGCGGGTGGGGCGCTCGCTCCCCACCTTTTCAATCACGTTGTCCTGCAGTACGCGCAGCAGCTTCACCTGCATGGACAG
>JAITEY010000064.1 GCA_031281815.1 Desulfovibrio sp.
TCGCCCGTGAGGACGATGTCGCCCAAGGCGTACTGCGGGCCTTCATGGATGGGGAAGGTGATGACGATGCCGTCGTCGGTGTAGTCGATTTTGGGCGCGGCCACGGTCACGTCCAAAAAACCGCGGTCCAGGTAGTAGGCGGTGATGGCCGTGGAATCGCGCTCAATGAGTTCTTCTTTGAGGACGCCCGTCCCGGTTATCCAGGAAATGATGCTGCGGGCGGACAGCAGAAGCTGGTCGCGAACGTCGTCTTCATCAAGGCGGTTGCAGCCGTCCAGGCGTACTTCGCTGATGTAGAGTTTCTTCCCTTCATTGATGTTCAGGTTCAGGGAGGCGGAGTTGGTGCCGGAGCGCACGTCGACGTGCTGTTCCACGGTCGCCAGATAATAGCCGTCCTTGCGGTAGGCTTCGAGGATTTTCTGAATATCGTCGGCCAGCAGTTTTTCGTTGAGTATGGAGCCTGCCTTGCTGCCCATGACGGCCAAAAGGTCGTCGTCGTCCAGTTCGGAGTTTCCGGTGAAACTGATGCTTTCCAGCTTGGGTTTTTCCTTGACCGTATAGATGACCCAGAGCCCTTCCGGTCGGGGTTCCAACGTGACCTGCACGTCGCTGAAATAGCCGAGATCCCAGATTTGTTTGACTTCCTGATCTATGGCCGCAGCGTCGGGCCTGTCGCCTTTGCGGGTACTGATGCGCATGAGCACGACGTCCGGGTCCAGAACCAGGGTGCCGCGCACTTCGATGCCGGCGACGACCGCGCCGCCGGTATCCGGCGTGCCGGGGCGGGGCAGTTCTGCGAGAACGGCGTCGGCCAGTTGCTCCGCCGCAGCGGGCAGGCTTGCCGTACCGCCGTCGAGTTCCACAAAAACGGGCACCGGCGTACGGGCGGCCGCAGCCGGGGTCAGCCGGGCGTCGATGCTCATGATGGAGCCCGAAATGTTCACGGCGCCGTAAACGGCGTAGGCCGCGCCCGCCGCGTTCGCCAGGGAGCGCACGGAGGAGGTATCCAGGGCCTCGGCGCGGCGCGTCCGAATCAGGGCCAGCATGCGCTCGTGCGGCACAACGGACGCCCCGGAAGCCGCCAGTCGGGCGTTCATGCGCCGGGCGAACTCGGCGTCCGCCGCCTGGCGGCCGTCTTCCTGCAGCACGTTGAAAGGCAGCACCAGAATGCGCGCTGCGCCGGACCCGGCGGAGGCCCTTGCTCCTCCGCGGGATGCCGCCTGCGCCCCGGTCGCAATGCCGGTCAGGATGAGCAGGCAGGACAGGAAAAACGACAGGACGAGGCCCGGAGCCTGTCGTGAAAGTCCGCGGGCGGGTCTGCGGGGAGCGCGGCCCCCCGGCTGTATTCCTCGTTCAGCGCGATTGCTCATACAGAATCTCCGGACTTGAGTTCGGAGCGTCCGGCCATGCGGCCCGCCGGCTCCGGATTGTGCGTCGCTCCAACCACGGCCGTGCCCCGCTCCGCGTTCAGCCGCACAAGCAGTTCAGCGAGCGGCATGCCGTTTTTCTCATCAAGGTTGGATGTATTCCCTGGTCAGCGTGATTGCTCATACAGGTCTCCGGACTTGAGTTCAAAGCGTCTGGCCATGCGGCCCGCCAACTCCGGATTGTGTGTCGCCACAACCATGGCCGTGCCCCGCTCCGCATTCAGCCTCACAAGCAGTTCAGCGACCAGCATGCCGTTTTTCTCATCAAGGTTGCCCGTGGGTTCGTCGGCCAGGAGCACGACCGGGTCCTGCATCAGGGCTCTGGCTATGGCCGCCCTCTGGCGTTCGCCGCCGGAAAGCAGCCCGACGTCGAACCGCGCCCTGCCGGCAAGCCCTACGCGCTCCAGCATGTCCGCCGCCTTGTCCAGCGCGGCCTGCATGGGACAGCCGCCGATCACCGCCTGCATGGCCACGTTTTCCAGAGTTGTAAATTCGGGCAGCAGGTGGTGGAACTGAAAGACGAACCCGATGCTCTCGTTGCGCAGGCGGGCTTTCGCGCCGGCATCCAGGGTCCGCATATTCGTCCCGCGAAAGTACAGTTCCCCGGCGCCCGGTTCGGCAAGGGTACCGAGAATATGCAGCAACGTCGACTTGCCGGACCCCGAAGCGCCGACAACGGCCGCGCTTTCGCCTTCTTGTATATCAAGGTTGAGGCCTTGTAAAACACTAACCTTCTCGCTCGGACCGTCAAATTCCTTGACCAGATTGCGCAACGAATACAGCGGCGGGCGTTGCCCGGAGCGGGCCGCTGAAGTCTGCGGAGGGCGCGGTTCACAGCTTGTGCTCACCGCCGCATCCGGGCATTGCCCGGCGCGGTCCGCCGGAGGGCGCCGGTCCCCGCCTGTGTTCACGGATACCGGCGTCATTCGTGCCTCAGCGCTTCGACAGGCTCAATGCCCGCCGCCCGGCCCGCCGGGTACAGCGTTGCGAAAAAGCAGAGCAGCATGGCTCCCGCCCCTGTCAACAGCACATCCTGCCAATGCAGCAGAACGGGCAGATAGTCAAGTGAATAGACGCCCCTGGGCAGTTCGATGAATTTGTAGCGTTTCAGCAGCATGCAGCAGCCGAGGCCCAAGGCCAGGCCGGCCGTTGTACCCATGAGGCCGATCAGCAGCCCCTGGAGCATGAAAATGCCGCGTACCTTCCCCGTGTCGGCGCCCATGGACATCAGCACGGCGATGTCCCGTTTTTTTTCCATGACCAGCATGACGAGGGCGGTCACGATGGAAAAGGAGCCGACCAACACGACCAAGGTCAGGATGACGGCCATGGCGGCTTTTTCCAGTTTCAGGGCGGCGAAGAGGTTGGCGTTCATTTCCTGCCAAGTGCGGGCATAGAGGTCCGACCTGCCGGTACGGGCCAGGGCGTTGCGCAGGATGTCGCCGGCCGCGTAGACGTCGTTCACGGACGTTTCGATGCCGGAAACGCCCCGGCCCGGCCGGCCCAGGGCTTCCCTGGCGTTGGGCAGGTTCACGAAGGCCAAGGCGCCGTCGTAATCGGCGAGACCGATGCGGAACAGCCCGACCACGCGGAAGGGGGTGATGCGCGGGGTAAACCCCGCGGCGCTTTGCCGTCCAGAGGGGGCCATGACGTTGACCCGGCCGCCCATGTTCACGGCCAGTTTGTCTGCGAGGACTTCGCCGATGATGATGCCGGGCAGTCCTTCGGGGTCGTCCAGGTCCTCGACCTTGCCGCGTGTCATGTTTTTCAGGCCGCCGAGGACGGCGGCGGCGTTTTTCGGGTCCACGCCGCGCAGGTAGACCCCGGAGCCGCCGGAGCGGCCCGAAAGCAGCACCCCGGAATGAATGAAGGGCGTGAGGCCGACAATGCCGGGCGAGGAGCGCAGGATTTCCTCCAGCGCCGGGTCTTCTTCAAAAACGGGTTCGGAACTGTAAACGACGGCATGGGCCGCCATGCCGATAATTTTGTCGCGCAGATCCGTTGTAAAGCCGTTCATGACGCCCATGACGACAATGAGGGAGGCGACGCCCAAGGCCACTCCGGCCACGGACAGCCAGGAAATGACCGAGATGAAAGCCTGTCCTCGGCGGGCGAAAAGATAGCGCCGCGCTACGAAAAGTTCAAAGCGCATCCTGTGAAAAACCTCGTGCCGGAGATTGCCGTTGCGCGTTTTCTGAACCGCATGCGGCTGACTTTAGCCTATTTTCTATAAAAACTCTAGGGTTTCGGCGGAAAAAATCAGCGCGCGGCAGGGGAAAATTGCTTCAGCATATCGTCGGGGATGGGCCGTCCGCGCGGCACGGCCTCCATATCCAGGGAATGCGAGTACCCGATGTCCGCCAGCAAAGCGCCGAGATAGGCAATCATGGCGCCGTTGTCCGCGCACAACCGCAACGAGGGGACACACAGCGGCACATCATGCCTGTCGGCAATATCCCGCATCCTGCGCCGCAATAAAGCATTGGCGGCCACACCCCCGGCCAGGATCAGACTTTCCGCTCCGGCTGCCGCGCCGGCCGCGAACGCCTTCTCCACTTTGAAACACAAACTTTCCACCACAGCCAGACGATAGGAAGCACAAACATCCGCCAGGGCCGCCCGCCTGTCGCCCTGCGGGAGTGCCGCCTCCCCGCTTGCCGCGTCAAAGGAAACCCTGCATTCCGGGTGCGCGGAAACATAGTTCCACATCGCCGTCTTCAACCCGCTGAAACTGAAATCAAGACTCTCATTGTCGAGGTACGGGCGCGGAAAAAGACGCGGCGACGCCCGCCCTTCTTCCGCCAAAGCGTCGATGGCCGCTCCCGCCGGATAAGGCAAGCCGAGCATCTTGCCGGCTTTGTCGAAGGC
>JAITEY010000121.1 GCA_031281815.1 Desulfovibrio sp.
TTTGCTCTGGCGGTTCTGACGGTTTGGGGGCGGACGCCTTGGCTGTGGCGGCCGATAGTTTTCCAGTGGCCTTTGTTGTCGTGGTCGGCGTACCAGAAGCAGTATACGCGGTCGGCTTCACCGGTGCGGGGGTCGCGTTTGGCGGAGGTGCGGTAGAAGACGCCTCCAAATTTGGTTTTTATGTATTTTCGGGCGGTTGTGTTGCTCATGGGGTGAGCATATCAATACGCCGCAGAGTAGGCAAGATGCTTATCCAAAACTTATCCAAAATTGAAAATCGAGACAAATTTTCCGGCAATAATATACTTGAATCACTTACTTTTTTTTACAGGAGAAGCGAGGTGTGTGATGCAATGTGTGTGTGTGTGTGTGTGTGTGTGAAAAAATCAGGCCGGAACGCGTAAGTTCAGCCTGCTTGGCGAAATCTTTTAGAAAGGAGAAATCCCGATATACTGGACCCATCGCGCCGGCCCCAAAAGTAGACAGAAAACAGATTAAACCTATAGTACCGCCCTCGGCGGCAGCGAAAACAAAGAAATGCAATATCCTCAGCAAACAAGAATGAATACCGCTTTGAAATTATTCCTTTGAAAAACAGAAAGCAAGCAGTTTTTGAGCAATTCAGAAAATTTTTTTCGTTCCCTGTCCCGCGCTCGAATTGACACGCTCCGTCTTCCGGTATATCCGCCGAAAATTCTGCATTTACCGAAGCATCCGCTATCAATCCGAACCAGCAAACGCAGGAGGACGACATGACTAATGAGTTGTTCATAAATAACATTTACGTTTTCTTATCAGGAAAAATTTTGAAAGCGGGTTCATTTTTATGCCTTCGGCGGCCGAGGCTCAGCTTCTGTCTCGTAGGCTCAAAGCAGTAAGGAGTCCAGAATTTCTCTGAGCTTGGCATTTTCCGCCGGGTCAAAATCACGCACCCCGTCAAAGTTGACATTCCCGTCGATCAGATGCGCCAGCGCGGCCGCACGGTCCATCACCCGGCTCTCCGTGTAATCGACGGGGTCTTCGGCCGGAACGGGCAGCCCGGAAAAGGCGGGCGGAGGGAGAAAGAGCGTGCGCTCCCTGCCGCCGAAGCCTATGCGGCGTTCCTGCTCTGCGGTCGTGCGGGGATCGAAGCCCAGCCAAATCATATAGGTATTGATTGCATCGGCGGCAAGGGCCGACATCTTCCATACCAAAAGTTCCCTGTCCGCGTCCGCGTAGCGTGAGGCCTCGCGCAGGCGCTGCTCCATCGTACCGCGCACGCCCAGACGTACAAAGCCTTTTGCCGTTTCATGCACCAAGGCGGAAAAGAGTTCGCCCGTAATACCGAAAAATTGTTGGAGCACGGGGTCTTCGGCTGCTTCCCGCAATGCGGCAAAGCGGTATTTTTCAATGTGTTCCACAAGCAGGCCGGCCTCGTCCCGAGCGGGCGGAGCGTGTTTTTCCGGTCGGGGAGTCCGGGGCAGGATATCTTCGCCGAACAGTTCCGCCAGCTTGTCGTCCAGATCGGCCTCGTCCGCGCCGGACGTGTCGCCGGCGGCGGTTTCCCTCATGCTCAGCCTGACCTTGAAGTACAGGTCGTAAATGTCCTGGTCCCGTATGGTGAACAGGCGCACGAACGCGCCGAAGCGGCCGTTGCGGCCGAGGCGCAGGAGAACCCTGGCCAGTTCCCGCGCGAGAGCGGCTTTCTCCCTGCGTTCCTCTTCCTTGTCGTCCGTGCGCAGGTAGGGGCGGAGGCGGTCCCGGAGCTGCGTCAACGGTCCGTTCAGCGAGGCGCGTATCTGCTCCCGCTTCAATCCCGGCCGGCAGACGGGGGCCAGCCGTTCCCGTATCAACGACAACCCGCCGTCATCGGGACTGATGAAGGAGCGCCAGCTTTCCTCCTTAAAACGAAAATGCTCGTTGACGGCCTTGCTGCGCAGAAAATCCGCTTCAATCCTGCTTACATACGCTGCGGTGTCTTCCCTGAGCGCGGTTTCGCGTCCCTGTCCGTCGTGGGCAAAAATATGGGATTTTACCGTAGGATTGCGCATGAGGAAGAAATTGTCGAAAGGTCCTTTGTCGTCCCAGCGCTTCAGCCAGCCGTACGAGCCGAAGATTTCCGTGGAGGCGAACATGCGCGTATCCCAGCGGCCGGAGGGGTCTCCTGCGCCCGCCTTGTCTTCGAACTCCAGGTCTCCCTTGGTCAGAATGAAAAAAAGACTTTTTTCCCGGCCGGCGCGCGCTTCGGGCGTAGCTCCGCAGGCGCCGGCGATCCATGCGTTCACCGCGCCTCCCAGACCCTGCACTTCCTGCACGCCGCCGCCTATGCACAGCAGCAGGGCCGTCAGTTCGCGTTCCGCGCAGTAACGCTCGAACAGGTAGGATACTTTGCCGCGCAGAAAGCATTCCGCAAGTCTGGCCGGGTCCTTCGTTTCTTCAGCCAGATTCGTAAACATCTTGCGTGAACGGTAGCCGGGGAAATCCAACAGGTCGGTGTGCGCGAAAAAGTCCGCGGCGCCGGCTTCCATGGGCATGATCAATTCGGCGGTCAAGGCCGTCGCGTAAACCCTGGGCAGTAAGGATGTTTTTCCGGACGGGCCGGTCAGTGCGAGCAGGTCGTCGCCGTCCGGGCGCAGGTCGCCCAGCGTTGCCGTGTCGATAATGCTCTTTGCGCGCGGGATCAGGGATTCCGCCCCGCAAAACGCCTCGGCGGCGAAGTCGAGAGAACGCAGGGCCGCGGACAACTCGCGCAACAACCCCGTAAACGATTCCATGCCGTCCCAGATAAGGCCGAAAAGTTCGGCCCGGCCGGCATCGTCGAGCATCGGGGCCAGGGAAACGGCCCGGTCCCAGAAATGTCCGTCCAGGACCTGCTGTACTCGGGGTTTACCGCGAAAATGCCCGACAATGAATTCCTGGAGTTCTTCGACGTCATCCCCGCTTATGCCGTCAGCGGCGGCGGGTTTTCTCCGTTGCTCAAGGGCGTCGAGGACGGCGAAGGCCGCGTCGCGGTCGGGAGCTTCAAAGTGTTCGGCATCGGAGAAATAGGTGTCGGCAAGAATTTTGACGACGTCCGTAAACGAGAGCAGGCGGATGTGTACCGCCCCCGGCTGCTTGTCCCGAGGCATGTCCGACTCTTTGCCCGACAGCCTGTCGGACAAGGGGCCGGCTGGGGTGAAGCGGGTGACGAGCCCGGTGGATTCCTTGCCGCCCGCCGGGTTGATGTCGCTTAAAAAATCGTGAACCGCTTCGCCGACCCTGACCCTGAGCCGGCCGGCGGCAGCGCCCGCCAGACCGGACACCAGGTAGGATTTGCCGGCCTGGCTCGGGCCGAAAACGCCCACGCACATGCGGCGTTCCGCGGCAACGGCGCAGGAGCGGAAAAAACGCCCGGTCCGGCGCAGTTCTTTTTCCTGTCCTTCAAGGTCGCGCCCGACCAAGGCGCTGTTGCGCCCGAGCCAATCCCGCGCCGCGGCGCAGGCGCGGTCCAGCCGCGCGCAGTGTTCCGCAAGCAGTATGTCTTCGTTGTCCATTGCCTTTACCCGCACAACATTTTACCGTCCCCGGACGGCAGCCGGAGCGTTCGCGCCGTTTGCCGTCCGAGCCCGCCGGTTTCAGACCGGCATCAGGACTCCGGTATCCAGCCAGTACCCCTCATCCAGGGGCAGGGTCTGCAGGCGCACTTCCACCGCCCTGCCTCCCCCGCGCACCGGATTGCCCGCATTGTCCGCCACGGACAGTATGGAAAGCTCGCCCTCGTCCGCGCCGTCCGCAACCGTGGCTTCGTCCGCCCCGCGCTGCAGGAAACGCAGGGTCAAGGTATAGGGCAATTTTCCGGCGGCGCGCATACGGTCTTCTTCGCTTGCGAAATCAATGACGTAAAAACGCGTTGTGGGCCAGCGCTCGACGGCGAGCTGGCGAAACCCGACGGAGAGGGGACCGGTGAACTTCACTTCCCGTTCAAGTTCCTGTTCCCTGTCGCTTTGCACGTCGACCTCAAACCAGACCCTGGAGCGCGGCAACCTGCCGCTGGTGTCAGTTTCCCCGATGAAGCGGGCCGTGGAAACGGGTCTGAATCCGCCCGAAACCAGGGAAAATCCCTCCAGATGCCCTTCGGACAGGGCCAGCAGTATGGCTCCCGCCGCCACCGTGCTTTTGGGGTCGCTGATCATGCCCAGGCGGTCCACAAAGGGATACCAGCGGCCCACGCGGTATTCGCACATGGGGATAATACGGTCCGCCGGCACGGGCAGACGGGAAACAACGGCGGAGATGACCCCGTGCAGCCTGCTCGGGCGTCCTGTCAGCAGGAGGACGTCGCAGTCGTACAGATAAATAACTTCGCACAAATCGGAAAGTATGCGCTGCATGACCGAAAGCACCGATTTTTCAATCAGGGCCGGCGACACGGTCACCGGCACGTCGAGCAGGGAG
>JAITEY010000043.1 GCA_031281815.1 Desulfovibrio sp.
ATTTTGCCGGAGGTATCCAATCCGGACATGCTCATGCCGCGTCTGGTGCAGATGCTGTTGCCGGCCGGGGGGATGCAGCTTTTCGTGCTGGCCATACTTTCCGCTTCGTTGTCCACGGCGACGGCGTTGTATCACATATCCGCGATGGCGGTAGCCGAGGATAAGCCGGCGCGCAGGAGCACGTGGCAGACCTGGGGCGCAGGCATACTGCTCTGCGTGCTGGTGAGCGGTTTTTGCGCGCAGGCCGAGGGCAGACTTATCGCCATGATTCACACGACAAGCTGGAGCATAGTCGGTTCCGTGGCGCTTGTGCCGTATCTGGCGCTGGTGATTTTCGGACGGCGGGACAGGCGGGCGGCATGGTGCAGCGCGGCCTGCGGCTTTTTGTGCTGCCTTTTCTGGTATTTGTTTCTTTACAAGCCGACGGCGGTAGTGACGCCGCCCGACGCCTGGCCGGCGCTGGTTCCGCCCTTTTTCGCGGGCATACTCGTATCTGTTGCGGGCTGGTTCGCGGGTGCCCGCGTGCGCAGAGACTCCGCATCGGAGTAAATGCGCTTCGGCGGTGTAGAAAAGGCCGGGCTATGCCGGTTCAAAGAAGAACAACATACAATGAATGTACGGCTTGAACACCCCGCCGACTATACTGCCGTTGAGCGACTGACATTTGCCGCGTTTGAAATTATGAAACTACCGAGACGAACACGCACCAACAAACACTATCTCGCAAACAGTATGCGCGGCTCGGCGGCGTTTGTGCCGGAACTTGATTTTGTCGGCGAGTCGGCTATGGCAAGCCAAAGCTCCGGCTGAGAGACACTTTTGAAATACCGTGAACCTCCGGGAACCGCAGCGTGCGATTCCTTCCCCAATGCCCCAACGGCATCCCCTTCCGGCGTTGCTCACGCCGAAAACGATGCAGCCGGAACGCTGTATCTCGGAGACAATCTGGAGATACTGCGGACCTGCATTCCCCGAAATTCAGCGGATTTGATTTATCTTGACCCGCCTTTCTGCAGCGCTCGCAACTATACCCTGACAGCCGGAAAACGGAACGGGGAAACAGACGGCGCGCCGACGGCCGTGTTCACGGATACATGGCGTTGGAGTGATCAAGCGGAACAGGACTTCCAGGCCGTGCTTAAAGAAAACGGCGCTGTCGCGGAAACCGCGCGCGCCCTGCGTTCCATGTTGCACGAAAGCGGCCTCACGGCGTATCTGCTTATGCTCGCAAGGCGGTTGCTTGCCCTGCGCACAGTGCTGAAGCCGTCGGGCAGCCTGTATCTGCACTGCGATCCCACTGCCGGCCATTATCTCAAGATTGTCGCGGACGGTATTTTCGGGCGCTCCAATTTTATTAACGAAATAATCTGGCACTATACGGGCGGAGGACGCTCAAAAAGCCGTTTTTCGCAGAAACACGACTGCATTTACCTGTATGCCGGCAGCGGCAACAGAGTTTTTAACCCCGACCCCATACGAGTACCTTACAAGCCGACCAGCGGATACGCAAAAAGCGGCATTACCAGCAAGGCGGGCAAACGCTACTTCCCTGATCCCCGCGGCACGCCTCCGGACGACGTGTGGGATATCCCCATCGTCAATCCCATGTCCCGGGAACGAACAGGATACCCGACGGAAAAACCGCCTGCTTTGCTTGAAAGGATACTGCTCGCTTCAAGCAACAGCGGAGATACCGTTCTCGACCCCTTCTGCGGCAGCGGCACAACCCTGTATGCCGCTCAGAAACTGGGACGACGCTGGATCGGCATCGACAACGCGCCTCTCGCCGTGCAATACAGCCGGCAGCGCCTGCTCGCGGCCTTCCCCGGCATCGTGTTCACCGTGCACGCGGCAATGGAGCAGCGCGAGACGATGTGCCGGCTTTCTCCGGCATGAGCGCAGGCGCCGGTTGCGGCGTCTTGCCAAAACGGCGGACACCCGGCCCGCTTCCGGCTGATCTTGGCGCATGCCGTAAAACACCCCGGCGTCTTGCTCAAAACGACGGACACCCGGCCGCCTCCAGTGCCCAGGCCAATCCGTCGCAGTCGCCCAAAGCGCAGGCCGCGCGAAAATCCGCGCACATCGCCTTGTTTTCTTTAAGGACGAAATACGCCGAAGCCCGGTGCAGGAGATAGACAGGGTTGTCCGGAGCCAGGGCAACCGCCCGTCCGAAAGCGTCCGCCGCAAGAGCGGGCAACCCTTGCCGCAGCAGGGCCGTCCCGCGCGCGTCATGGGCGCGGGCAAAATCCGGGGCAAGAGCCAGAGCGGCATCCGCCTGCGCCAGGGCCGCGGCCGGACTGTCCAGAAGCAGCCGGTTGCACGCCGACAACGTCAGGAGCAGCGGGTCGTCCGGCGCAAGACGCAGGGCTTCGGCCAGACGCCCTTCAAGAAGGCGCGGTTCGTCGCCGGCGCGTCCGGACAGTATGTCGCGCAGTATTTCCAGCGCGCTCAAGCGGTCCGCCGCCCATTGCAACTCGTGCGCCGCATCCTCGCCCTCAGGCTCGCCGGGGCCGCGGTCGAGCAGCGTGTCCGCCGCGGCGTCATAGCGCGCCAGCACGGCGCGCAGGCGCGCGACCAAGCGTCCGCCCGCCTCCACCCGGTCCGCATTTTTCAAGGCATCAGCCGGCGACCCGCTGCCCGACCTTTCCAAAACAACACCGACCGTGACCCGCCGGTTCGGAGCAAGACCGTCAACCCGCGCGTTCAGACGGCGCACGGGGAAACGCACGCAGGCAAGTCCATCAAACAACGTTTCGCCCGGTATGCCGAGCCGCTCGGCGGCCTCGCGAAAATCCGGCACCATCTCCCCGGACAACTCGCGTCCGGCATGCCCGTATGCCGCCGACAAGGCTGCGGCCAGAGCCGCGGCCTCCGCCCGGCCGCGCCGCACAGCGTCGTTGAAACTCCGGCTCGCCGTAAACTCAGCGCGCGCTCCGGTTTTCCCGTCCTCCCCGCCCTGCGCCGCCGAAAACGGCAACAGCAAAACCGGACTCAGAAGAACGGCAAGAACGCAGCAGACCCGGCCCATGCCGAGGAAATGCGCTCGATCGGTCATTCCCCGCTTCCCGTCGTTCCGTACAGCGCACGGCTGTTCATGCCCGCGACTCCCTCCGCAGCCGAAGCGAAAGTAACTGCACCGACGCAGCAATTTTTGCAAATCCGCATAACGCGCGATTGTTCATGCCCGCGCACTCCTCCGCAGGGATGTCCGGATATCGCCGCCGCTGCCGAAAAAACAAATCTGTTCCCTTACCGCCGATTCCTTTATGGCCCGCAACCTCTCCCTTCAGGGGGATTCTCACTTGACGCCCGGTAAAGCCGGGCATACGTTTCCGTCAATCCCTCCCTTCAGGGAAGGGCGTACCGACCGTTTGCCGACCGGCAAACGGAGCCCGGATGTGGATTGAGGATACATGATAGCGGACTGCCCTGTAAAAGAAAAGCGCCGCTTCTTTGCTGATGCCGGGCCGCCGGCGCCGACCCCGAGAGCTTTCCGACAGTGTAACACCGCGCATGCCCGCTGCAACAGCCGCCGTCCGCACCGCTCTTCTGAGCCCTCCGTTTACCGAACTGAGCTACAGTCTGCCGGACTACCTGCCGCCTGAAGCCTTTTTCGTCGGGCAGCGCGTTGTCGTGCCCCTGGGCAAGGGCAGACGCGCGGGCGTCATCTCGGCCTTTGAGCGGCAGGCCGCGGACGCTGAGGGCTTCACGCTGAAACCGCTCATCTGGCCTCTGGACAGGGAACCGCTGCTTTCCCCGGCCTATCTTGAGTTGGCCCGCACCCTGGCGGGCAGACACGCCGACGAACTCGGGCGCATACTGGGCAGCATGCTGCCCGCAGGGTTGCGCTCGCCCGCGCCGCGCCTGCGCTTTTTCACCGCGGACGGCACAACGGACTTGGTTCCGGCCGATCTGGCCCGGCTGCCCGATCACAGGTTACGCGAGCTCGGCGACCTGTGGATGTCCGGACGCGCCGAAATTCGCCGTCCCGGCGTCAGTCCCCTGGACGCCCTGCTCTACAGTCCTGCTTCCGATCCTCCCTGGCCGGTTCGTCCCGCGGCGAAAGCCCGTCTCGCCGTCCTGGAGTTTTTGTTGGAAAAAGGTTCGGCGACCCGGCGCACCCTGCTCAACGCGCTCGGCAAAAAAGCGGGCGCGACGCTGACCGCCCTTACCCGCGAGGGCTTGGTGCGCGCGGGCCCCGCCGATCCCGAAGACGCAAACGCCGGCCCGCTCAGCGACTGCCCGCCGGCGGCAGGCGACGACAACCCCTGCGTTGTCCTCACGACGCGGCAGCGGGAGATAGCGGACGAACTGCTGCGCGCGACCAGGCAGGGCGCTCAAATCCGCCTGCTGTTCGGCGTGACCGGGAGCGGCAAAACGGCGCTGTATCTGGAAGCGGCCCGCGCGGTGCTCGCTTCGGGCCGCTCCGTCCTGCTGCTGGCGCCGGAAGTGGCTCTGGCCCTGAAACTCCGCGACGCCGCCGAAGCCGGCCTGCCTCCTGGTCTGCCTCCCCACGACCGCCGCCATCTTTTTCACGGCTACCAAGGCGCCGCCTCCAGAGAACGGACTTTCCGCCTCCTGGCCGGCGACAAAAGCGGCCGGCCACGCCTGCTGACGGGCACGCGTTCGGCCCTGCTCCTGCCCCTGGAAAACATCGGCCTCATCGTCATGGACGAAGAACACGACGCCTCCTTCAAACAGGACGAAGGCTTCATCAATTACCAAGCCAAAGAAGTGGCCTGGTACCGGGCAAACCGGGAAGGCTCCCTGCTGCTCCTCGGCTCGGCCACGCCGGACCTCAAAAGTTTTTATGCCGCGCGGCAGGGACGCATTCCCCTTCACACGCTTACGGAACGCTTCGGCGCCGGTTTGCCTGAAGCGCGCCTCGTCCCCCTGTCCCCCGGCAAGGACAACAGTCTGCTCGCGCCGGACAGCATCGCCGCTCTGAACGAGGTCGTGCGGCGCGGCGAACAGGCCGTCATCCTGCTCAACCGCCGCGGCTATGCCCCGGTCGTCTACTGCCGCGACTGCGGTAAAACCCGGCGCTGCCCGCAGTGCGACATCTCCCTCGCCTACCACAAGGGCCGGGAAAAGCTTGTCTGCCATTACTGCGGCCGCTCCACGGTTTTTCCTTCCCCCTGCCCTTCCTGCGGAAACCTGAATTTTCTGCCTTTGGGCGAAGGCACGGAGAAACTGGAGGAAAACCTGGAAACGCTGCTGCCGCCGGGCACGGCCGTCCTGCGCCTGGACCGCGACAGCACCCGTCGCCCCGGACGCATGGAAGCCATCCTGTCGGCCTTTGCCCGCAAAGAAGCCGCGGTTCTGGTCGGCACCCAAATGCTGTCCAAAGGACACCATTTTCCCGACGTCACCCTGGCGGTCATCGCCGACGCCGATCTGGGGCTGAATCTTCCGGACTACCGCGCGGCCGAACGCACCTTTCAGCTTATCCTGCAGGCGTCCGGCCGTTCCGGACGGGGCGGGAAAAGCGGGCAGGTCCTCATCCAGACCCGCGACCCCGGCCATTATTGCTGGGACTATGTGCTCCGGGCCGACTACGAGGGTTTTTTCGAACGGGAACTGGAAGTGCGCAGGCGCCGCCTCTATCCGCCGTTTACGCGGCTGGCCCTGATCCGCATCAGCCATGAAGCGGGTTCGACCGAAGGCGCGGAAGCGGCGGCGGCCCTCGGCAGGAGCATGCGGCAAAAGGCAAAGGAACTGGGCGTCATCATGCTCGGACCCGTCTCCGCGCCCCTGCCCCTGCTCAAAGGACGCGTGCGCAGGCACTGCCTGCTCAAGGGCGACGACTGGCAGAGTTTCCGCCTGCTTTACAAATTCGCCGCTGAAACGGCCAAAGGCGGCGCTCTGACCCTGCGCCTGGACCTGGACCCGGTCAATATGCTGTAGCGTTTCCTCGTGGAAACACCGCATTGTTTGCCGGGGCTCAGGCCGACTCCCGCCGACGGTTCACTATTTGCGCAAGCACAGAATTATTGTAACCGCTCACAATGGTCTAGAAAATCTCTAAATTTTCTGCTGTGTGAAAAAGCATGACGCCGACACAGCTATCCATGATTCCGCTGAGCGCCGAGGCGCTCAGCCGCACCCCGCAAGAAGCAATAGAGCTGATTTTGTGGCTGTATGACAGGTTGCCTCGTTACAAGCGCGGGTGGAAGCGCTTGAAGCAAAACGCAAAAAAAATTTTTCCAACTCGAGCGCACCTCCGTCCAGCGACAGCTCGTTCAAAGCCAAGCCTTCAGGCTCGTCAAAGCCCCCCGTAAATGCGCGTAAGCGCAAAGAGCACCGGCAAGTGTGCTTGACCCTACAGAGGAGCAGCACCTTCTGATCAGATAAAATATAAGTTTTTCTACTTTTGAGCCTTACCTTTCTTTTGCTGCAGTTTCAGCGCGCAAGCATACATTTTTAGTCGACAAAAGCTGTTTATCACGCCCCAAAAAACTGAGTAACATTAAAATAATTTGAAAAAGTAGAAAAAAATACATTTCAACACGGGAAAAAATGCTACATTGACTTGTGAGCTATTCGGATCACAGGGGGATATTGCCGGTCCGGGCGACGTCATTATGCTGGAGTTCTTGAAGAACAGCATAGTAAAATAGAAAGGTTATTGACGATAAGCGCAATATTACGCATAGTTATACTATATCCCCAATCATTCTCAGTATATTATGGAGCAGAACATGACCGGCAGCCTTTACATCACAGCCACAGAACCCGAAAGCGGAAAAACAGTCGTCTGCCTTGGATTGATGCAGCTTCTTTTGAGTCGGGGGCGCAAACCGGCCTTTTTCCGCCCGATCATCAACGACCCTATAGATAATGAACAACGCGACCACTCCATCAACCTGCTTCTCTCCCATTTCGGACTGAACATTCCCTACGAATCTACCTTTGCCTTAACGCTTCGTGAAGCCATGAACCTGTGGAACAGCGACAGACGCGCAGCGTTGTTGGAAAATATCCTCGGCAAATACAAAAATCTGGAGCGTGATTATGATTTTATCCTCTGTGAAGGTATAAACATTACCGAAGGCGATGCGGCTTTTGAATTTGTACTCAATGCAGAAATAGCCGCAAACATCGGTGCCCCTGTGATAGCTGTCTGCAATGGTCTACGCAAGAGCACGGAAGAAATTACTATTTATGCAAACATAACTATTGATTTGCTGTATGAAAACAATGTTGATGTTGCTGCCTACATTATCAATCGTTTTGAAGTTGAGGAAAATGAAGCGCCAAATATTGAGGATGCTGTACGTCAACACGGGAAAGCTTCCATGCCTGTCGCAATATATATTCTTCCCGAAGAGCGGACTTTGAGCAATCCGACGGTCGGTGACATCGGCAAGCGCCTGAACGCCGAAGTTATCTACGGAAATGAAGGTCTGGATTCTCCGGTGGACAATTACCTTGTCGCGGCCATGCAAGTGGAGAATTTTTTCAAGCAGTTGCAACCCGGCTGCATGCTCGTGACGCCGGGGGATCGCCCCGACATCGTGCTTGCCGGCATGGCAACGCGTTTGTTGTCGGCATATCCCGATATCGCGGGCATTCTGCTGACGGGGAACGTGAAGCTGCCGGAACCTGTCCGGAATTTGACGGAAAGCTGGATAGGCCCGCCGGTACCCGTCATGTCCGTCCGTGAGAATACCTCGGAAACCATACAGGCGTTGGCCCGGTGCAGAAACAGGATTGAAGCGGGAGACACGCGACGAATCAATGCTGCCGTAGCCTTATTCAACAACCGCGTGGATGCGGGTGAACTGGAAGCGCGCCTTGCCGGTTTACGCAGCGCCGTCGGCGCAAAAATTACGCCGAAAATGTTTGAGTACACCCTGCTTACGCGCGCCGCTGTCTGCAGGATGAGCATAGTGCTGCCCGAAGGCGCGGAAGAACGCATCCTGCGGGCTGCGGCTGTTCTGTCGCGGCAGCGGGTCGCGGACATCATCCTGCTCGGCCGGGAAAAGGAAATCAAAGACAAAATGGTCGCAATGGGAATCAAGCCCGATGTCACCGTCATCCAGCCCGAGCTTTCGACCAGGTTTGAGGAATACGCGGCAACCTACCGCGAAATGCGCAAACATAAGGGCCTGAGCATGGATCAGGCCCGTGCCTTACTCAGTGATCCTACGTATTACGGGACGATGATGGTCTACAAAAACGACGCGCACGGGATGGTCTCCGGTTCGATAAATACAACGGCCCACACCATACGTCCGGCCTTTGAGATCATCAAAACCAAGCCGGATGCCTCCATCGTGTCGTCGATCTTCCTCATGTGTTTCAAAGACCGCGTGCTGGTGTTCGGCGATTGCGCCGTCAATCCTAACCCGACGGCGGAACAACTGGCCGACATCGCGATAAGTTCGGCGCGCACGGCCGAGTTTTTCGGCATTGAGCCCAGGGTCGCCATGCTGTCCTACTCCACCGGCAGTTCCGGCAAGGGTGCCGACGTGGATACGGTCATTGAAGCCGTGAGCATTGCACGACGGCGGGCGCCGGAACTTCTGCTCGACGGTCCGCTGCAATACGACGCCGCCATAGATCCGCGTGTGGCCCGCACCAAACTTCCGGACAGCAAAGTGGCCGGAAGCGCCACCGTGTTCATTTTTCCCGACCTCAACACCGGCAACAACACGTACAAGGCCGTGCAGCACGCATCAGGCGCAGTCGCCATAGGGCCGGTGCTTCAAGGCCTGAACAAACCGGTCAACGACCTATCCAGAGGATGTACCGTACCGGATATAGTCAATACAGTGGCCATCACCGCCATTCAAGCGCAATCCTTAAATGGAGATTAAACGCCGCTTTGAACGGTTGGTAGTTTTATAAAAATATACAGAAAGCTTCTAATGATTATTTGTATTATAATTTTATATTAGTAATGGCTTTTGTGTTATCGGCTACAATGTCTTAACAAACTACGTCAACGGAATTAGTCAAGAGGCATTATTTCAGTATAAAAAGCAACACAGCGTTTTCTGTACGAAAGGATAACAATGTATAACGCTGTATGCAGAGCAATCCATGTCGGACTCCTTCGCCATGTGTTATGAAGCGGTTGCCTCACACTGCGTTACGCTTCCAGAGACGCTCACTTGCTTGATATCTACAATTGATATGTGGGAGGAGATTGACACGGTATTTGTACTGTTCTCGAAAGTTCACGATATGAACACCAGGATATCGTGTACCGACGCTGGAATTCCGGACTCGACGGCGTGTATGTGAAAGTTACCGACAAGACGCAGCCGAACCCGTATCTTGCGAACGACCCGACGCGTGAGATTCTCGGTCCAGGCAACACTATTCTCACAAAGATCAACCACGCGTACATGATTCGCTTGGTACACGAACTCGGCGAACTGGAGTCCGGCGTTCTCGCTCGTAAAGATATTCAACCCACTTGCGTCCCGCAGGTATGGTGCCATACCCGGATGGTTTCTTTGAGCAGGGCGCTCCGCAGGGACTTTGCGGCAGCGGTCGTCTTGCCGCAGCCGACCGGGGCTTCAATAGGGCACTTCGCAGGCGGCGTTGCCCGACAGGGCGAATCAAGGCTCTACAAATCTCTTGCATTATCAAAAGGAAGGAGTATTATCCGGCAAACCCGGTAAGCGGCGCAAACTGGGCACCTGTGTAGTAAATGCAACGTGACTCTGTTGCGGGAGAACACTTTCAACCACGGGGACAACGCCATGTCGCAAATACCGCCTTCCCGGCCGGCCGGCCGGATCGTCAACGTTCCTATGCCGGAAAAGGGCCGGAATATCTCCGTAGAAGCCGTTCCGGGCGCCGCCTGCGTGTTGCCTTTCGAGCCGGGTGACGCTGAAGCGTCGCGTTCCGGCAATGATCTGGTGTTTGCTCTGAACGGCGGCACAGTCACTATAGCGGACTTTTTCGCAAGCGGCGCTGCGGCGTTGCCGTCCT
Source organism: Desulfovibrio sp. (assembly GCA_031281815.1). Classification (GTDB taxonomy): domain Bacteria; phylum Desulfobacterota; class Desulfovibrionia; order Desulfovibrionales; family Desulfovibrionaceae; genus Frigididesulfovibrio. The sequence goes on from JAITEY010000043.1 coordinate 9,949, forward strand.
TCGTTCTGCCCGACGGCGCGGTAATTGCCGTCACCGAGGCGCTGCACGATATGGACACAAGCGCCGTCGCCTCGGGAGCGCGCGGCAGCGGTACCGGAGAGTATAACGACCGCCCCGGCGATCTGATTGATACTGTTGACCGTCTCGGCAAACTGGGTACCGACCATTGGGGCCGCAGTTCCGAGCGGCGGGAATATGACGGCGGCATCGGCGGCGACGGCGGGAATGCCGATCCCCGCTCAACGGGGACTCCGCCGGTACCGGGGCCGTATTCCCCCAGCTCCGATACCCCCGAACCGCCGGAACCGGCAACGCCTGTGAAGCCGGTGCCTCCGCCGGCACCGCAGCCGCCGGGTCCGACACCACCGGGTCCGACGCCGCAGTCGCCGGATACACCGACGTCTCCGGATACTCCTGACAAGCCGGATACGCCGGTCCCTCCGGATACGCCGGTCCCCCCGGACACGCCTGTCCCGCCGGATACGCCGGTCCCTCCGGATACGCCTGTCCCACCGGATACGCCTGTCCCTCCGGATACGCCTGTCCCTCCGGATACGCCGGTCCCGCCGGATACGCCGGTCCCCCCCGACACGCCGGTCCCTCCGGATACGCCTGTCCCGCCGGATACGCCTGTCCCTCCGGACACGCCGGTCACTCCGGATACGCCGATTCCCCCGGATACGCCGGTCTCTCCGGATACGCCGATTCCCCCGGATACGCCGGATACTCCCGACAAGCCGGATACTCCCGACAAGCCGGATACGCCGGTCCCCCCGGATACGCCGGTCCCCTCGGATACGCCGGATACACCGGCCCCTCCGGATACGCCTGTCCCTCCGGATACGCCCGACACGCCGGATACACCGACTCCTCCGGATACGCCTGTCCCCCCGGATACGCCGGTTCCCCCGGAACCGCCGACACCGCCGGAACCCGAGCCCCCTCAGGCCGTTGACGATGCGGGCGTGGTCTACGAACACGGCACGCAAATCATCCGCGGCAGTCTTACGGACAACGACCTGCTCCCGGACGGAGAGGGTGGCGTTTCCGAAGCAAGCGGCGTAGGCGCGGGTACGCGCGACGCGGACGGCAACATAGTGGTTTCCGGCAAATACGGGCAGTTGACCGTCCATGCCGACGGCACTTACGACTACGCTGTGGACGGCGCCAATCCGCAGGTCAAGGCGCTCTACGCCTCAAACGCGCCGGGCAGCGAATCCCTGCGCGACACCTTCAGCTACACGCTTACGGGGACAGGCGGCGACGCTGCGGCCGACCTGAACATAGACATCATTCCGGACAAACTGCTGATCGGTTCTTCCGGCGACGACGGCATCGACAAACTGGACGGAGGCGTCGGGAGCGACATCCTTGTCGCCGATCCGGGCGGTGTGGGATTCACCACCTCCTACCAGGATTACAATCTGGCCGTCATCCTGGATACCTCCGGCAGCATGAAGGACAACGGCTTTGCCGCGGCCAAGCTGGCTTTGGCCGGTCTGGTGGAGCAGTACGCGAACTACGAAGGCCGGGTCAACCTGGGCATCATAGGCTTTGCCAACGGCGTATCCTATTCCTTCCAGGACAACGACTTGACGTCCGGAGACCTCAAAACCTGGACGGACCTCAGGCAGCACAACAACAGCGTAGGCACGGTGACCATGGGCAATACCGAGGTAACCGTGGGCGTGGACGGCAGCGGGGCGATAACCGCGGACAGCAACGCGTATTCTTTCCATTTCAACGGCACCACGAATACGCTGGAATACCGCGCGGGCAATACGGGCGCATGGATACCCGTCAAAGACGCCGTGACTTGGACCGGCGGCGACCTGATCGGCAAGATACTGAACATGCAGGCGGCGGACGGCACCAACTATGAAGCGGCACTGAATACCGCGCACGCATGGTTTGCCGCGCAGACCGCCGACCCGGCCTATGCCGGCTACAAGAACGCGGCCTATTTCATCACCGACGGCGAACCCACGCACTATTATCGGGATTACACGACGAAGGACGGCGTCACCCTCAGCGCCCCGCCCGACTTTGCCGGCATCTACAACCGCTACGCGCAGACGGGTACGGTCGGCGGCGTAAGCAGCAACAACGACTTCCACTATCCCGAGGTTTATTTCGATGCCGCGGGCCGCGTGTTGCCCGATGCCGCGGGCGCCGCCTACCGTATCAGCGACAAGGGGATTTTCCAGCAGGCGGCCGGCGCGGGCAAATGGAACAACCTGCCGGGCACCGACAGCGTCTATGCAGGCGACGGCAACAACGCCGGCCCCCAAGAATACGCCAATGCCGAAGACGCTTACAACGCGCTTGTGAACTCTCTGGGCGGCAAGGTCGACGTCAACGCCATCGGCATCAACATCGACGGCAAGGCTTTGGAGTTCCTGAATCAGTTGGACAACACAGGCGGCGCGCAGTCCATAAGCAACGCCGCGGACCTGCAGGCGGCGCTGGCGGCCGCATCTCTCCTTGCCGACCCGGCCTATGCAGGCTACAAGAACGCGGCCTATTTCATCACCGACGGCGAACCCACGCACTATTATCGGGATTACACGACGAAGGACGGCGTCACCCTCAGCG